>NZ_JAODYT010000010.1:0-93483 GCF_029834875.1 Pseudomonas sp. GD04158
AAGGCCTGGCGTTGCGGGTCCGCCCGCTGCTGCCAGGGCTTGAGCAGCCACAGCGCGAGCAAGCCGATCAGTAAGGTCCCGCTGCCCACCAGCGCCAAGGCCAGGCGCTGCCAGTCGAGGCTGCCGAACCAGTTGTGCAGCAGCTTCAGCTGCTGCTCGCCCTGATAACCGAGCACCCAGCGCTGCCAGCCGTAATTGAGGTTCTCCCAGCCCAGACGCAGCTGGTTGAGCCAGGCCAGTTCGCGGTATCGCAGCGGCGAGAACGGCTGATCGTCGAGAAAGCCGTCTTCTTCGCCCAATGCGTCTTCCAGCCCCAGCTCGATACGCTGCGGCGCCACCTGATAGGTGGGGTCGACGCTGCGCCAGCCCTGCTCGGGCAGCCAGTACTCCACCCAGGCATGGGCGTCGAACTGACGCACCTGGATATAGTTGCCGCCGGGATTGAGCTCGCCGCCCTGGTAACCGGTCACCACACGCGCGGGAATGCCGGCGGCGCGCAGCACGAAGGTCATGGCGCCGGCGTAGTGCGCGCAAAATCCACGGCGGGTGTCGAACAGGAATTCGTCGATGCTGTCGCGTCCCAGCGGCTGCGGACGCAGGGTGTAGACGTAGGGTTCGCGATTGAAATGCTGCAGCAGCGCGGCGACCAGCGCCTCGGCCTGCGGGTGCTCGCGCTGCAGTTCGGCCGCCCAGGCTCGGCTGCGCGGGTCGCCCTGCTCGGGCAGCTGCAGCGCGCGGCGCAGTGCAGGCGGCTCGGCATCCGCCTCACGCAGCGCCTGCGGCCAGGAGCGCGCCTGATAGAGCAAGGGGCGATCCACCGGGCGCCGCCGTTGCCAGCGGAAGTCGGTCATCATGCGGCTTTCGTTCTGCGCCACCTCGCCGACATCCAGGGCGAACAGCCAGGGCTTGCCGCTGGGCTGCATGACGATGCTGTAATCCAGCGGCTCGCCCGCCTTGCGCCATTGCGGCGCCGACGGCAATTCGGCGTAGTTGGACTGCGACCAGCGCCGGCCATCGAAACGCTCCAGCGTCAGCGCCCGCCAGTACAGCTGATCGCGCGGTGGCACCGGCCCTTCGAAGCTGGCACGAAAGGCCAGGGCCGAGGAGCGGCTCAGCTCGGCGATATCCGCCGGCTCCATGCTGTCCGACAGGCCGGTCACGCCCTTGTCGCTGGGCATCGGCAGCGACCACAGCGGCCCCATGCGCGGAAAGAACACGAACAGCAGCAGCATCAGCGGCAAGGCCTGCAACAGCAGACCGCCGGCCAGGCGCAGAGTGGGCCAGGGGCGTTCGGCGAAGCCACTGTGCTGCAGGCCCACCAGCGCGGCGAGCAGCGCCGTCACCGGCAACAGGCTGTACAGCGCCGCGACGATGCCGTCCTCGAACAGGTAGGCGGTCACCACGCAGAAGAAGCCGAGGAAGATCAGCACCAGCGCATCACGCCGGGTCCGCATTTCCAGCAGCTTGAGGATGAAGGTGGCGATCAGCAGGACCACCGCGGCGTCGAGACCGACCAGCGTCCCTCGCGACAGCAGGACACCCGCCAGCACCACCAGCATCAGGCCACCCTTGGCCCAGCCGTTGGGATAGCGCGCACGCATGCGGAAGATCTGCACGCGCCAGCCGGCAGCGCCCAGCCAGAGGGCGATCACCCACAGCGGCAAATGCAGCAGGTGCGGCAGGATCACCAGCAGCTGGGCCACCAGCAGCCAGGTCAGGGCGATACGCGGAATGCCCGGCAATGCGCTCATGAACGCTCTCCGAACAGTGCCAGGGCACGCAGGCAGGCGTCGCGATGGCCTTCGCCCTGGTCCGGGGCGATGACCTGCCCCGGCAGCTGCAGGCCGAAGGGCTGCTGCCGCTCGGACAGCTGCAACACCCAGTGGCACAGCAGTGACAGGCGCATTTCGCTGTCGCCGCCCAGGCTGTCGTAATCCAGCCACAGGTCGCGCCCGCTGAGCATGGCGAAGTCCTTCACCAGCAGGCCCTGGCCGCGGGAATAGGCCTTCCAGTCCAGGCGCCGCTTGGAGTCCCCTGGCTGGTAATCACGCAGGCCCTGAAAATCGTCGGCGCCCCGCCCGCGCGCGCGCATGCCCTCCTCCTCGTCCTCGGCGCCCAGGCCGGCAGACAGCGGCAGGTCACCCTCCAGCGGGCGCGGGTAGATCAGCAGAGCCTGATCCAGATCGACCCAGCTCCAGGCCACCAGCAGCCCCAGGGGGAAGCGACTCTCGACGCGCAAACGTCCGGGCCGCAGCCAGCCGCGCCGCACGGCCGGCAGGCTCAGGTCCACCTCGGCCTGACCCAGGCGCGGTACGTCGCGCAGCATCAGCTCGTTCGGCGGCCAGCCCAGCGCCACGGCCTGATGCTCGCGCTCACGGCTTTCCAGGCGCACGCGAAAGCGCGCCTGCTCGCCGACGAACACCGCACCGCCGCCACCAGCCTTGAGCACCAGCCCGGCCAGGTTGCGATAGGTATGCAGGATGGCGACGACGAACACCGACATCAGCAGGAACGTCAGGCCATAGGCCAGACTGTTCTGGTAGTTGATGCCCACCAGCAGCATCAGCAGCAGGGCCACGGCGAAGGCCGCGCCCACCCGGCTGGGCAGAATGAAGATGCGCCGCTGATTCAGGCGCACGCTGGCCGCCGGAGGAATGCGCCTGGCCAGCCAGCGTCCCCACAACGGTTTGAGCGCGGCGCGCATCAGAGTGCCGGCACTTCGCGCAGCAGCCACTGCACCAGGCTGCCGCCGCCATGGCCGGTGGGATCGGCGCGCTCGCGCAGGCGATGGCCGACCACCGATGGCAGTACCGCCTGCACATCCTCAGGGATGACATAGTCGCGCTCGGCCAACAGCGCCCAGGCCCTGGCGGCAGCCAGCAGCGCCAGGCTGGCGCGCGGCGACAGGCCCCAGGCGAACTGCGGCTGACTGCGCGTCGCCTCCACCAGGCGCAGCACGTAATCGACCAGCGCATCGCTGGCGCGCACCTTGGGCACCTCCGCCTGCAGACGGGCCAGTTCGGCGTGGTCGAGAATCGGCTCGATGCGCGGCAGCAGATCGCGCCGCGCATCGCCCAGCAGCAACGCGCGCTCGGCGGCCTGCGCCGGATAGCCCAGCGACAGGCGCATGAGGAAGCGATCGAGCTGCGATTCCGGCAGGGCGAAGGTGCCGCCACTGCTGACCGGGTTCTGCGTGGCGATGACGAAGAACGGTTCCGGCAGCGGCCGGGTCGCGCCCTCGATGGTCACCTGGCCCTCCTCCATGGCCTCGAGCAGCGCGCTCTGGCTTTTCGGCGTGGCGCGATTGATCTCGTCCGCCAACACCAGCTCGGCGAAGATCGGCCCGGGGTGAAAGACGAACTGCCCGGTGTCCTTGTCGAACACCGAGGTGCCGAGAATGTCGCCGGGCAACAGGTCGGAGGTGAACTGGATGCGCTGGAAGCTCAGCCCCAGCACGCGCGCCAGGGCGTGGCTCAAGGTGGTCTTGCCCATGCCGGGCAGGTCTTCGATCAGCAGGTGACCGCGCGCCAGCAGACAGGTGAGCGCCAGACGCACCTGCGCCTCCTTGCCCAGCAGGATCTGATTGACCGAGTCCAGGCAGGCATCGAGTTTACTTCGCATCATCGGCTCCTTATGCAGAACGCCGATGCTACTGGGCCACTCGGGTGCGGCATAGCTCCATGCAAACTTTGCTGACGAAACTGTGAGGACAACCGCTATGTCAGCCGGAAATGCCCGGCCATGCCCTGCAGCTCGCGCCCCAGCTCGGCCAGCTCGATGCTCGAGGCCGCGGTCTGATCCATCGCGGTGGCCGACTGGTCGGCGATATCGCGGATGGAGGTGACACTGCGGTTGATTTCCTCGGCCACTGCCGTCTGCTGCTCGGCGGCTGCGGCGATCTGCTGATTCATCTCGAAGATCTGCGCCACCGCCTCGGCGATGGCGGTCAGCGCCCCTTCGGTCTGGTTGGCGTCGGCCACCGTCAGGCTCACCAGGCTCTCGCTTTGCTCCATGTCCGCGACTGCACGGCGACTGCCCTCGCGCAGGGCGGCGATCAGCGCCTCGATCTCCGCGGTGGATTGCTGCGTACGCTTGGCCAATGCCCGAACCTCGTCGGCCACCACGGCGAAACCGCGTCCCTGCTCACCGGCACGCGCCGCTTCGATGGCGGCATTGAGCGCCAGCAGGTTGGTCTGCTCGGCCACGCTCTTGATCACCTCCAGCACCGCATCGATGCGCTGGGTGTCCTGGCTCAGACGCTGGATGCTGGCGGTGGTGGCATTCATCGCCTGCGCCAGTTGCTCGATGCGCTGCAGGGTCTGGCGCACCACCTGGCTGCCGGTATCGACACGCCGGTCGGCCTGCGCGGTGGAGGCCGCGGCGGCCTCGGCATTGCGCGCCACCTCATGCACGGTGGCGGTCATCTGGCTCATGGCCGTGGCGACCTGGTCGGTTTCCAGCTTCTGTCCGTTGACACCCTGGCGAGTCTGCTCCGCGGTGCTCGACAAGGATTGCGCCGAGTTGGAAATCTGCGCCACCCCGCCCTGCAGGCGGCCGACCATGTCGCGCAGGTTGCCGGCCATGGCCTGCATGGCGGCGAGCAACTGCCCGATCTCGTCGCGCCGGTCGACCTCGATATGGGTGCTCAGATCGCCACTGGCAATGCGCTCGGCCAGAGCGATCACGCGCTTGAGCGGGCGCACGATGGCCAAGCTGATCGTCACTGCCGCGCCCAGCCCGAACAGCAGGGCCAGCGCCGCCGCCAACATGATCAGACCGCTGCTGGCCTGACGCTCGGCCTGCATGGCCCTGCGCTGAGCAGCCAGCGCCTGCTCGACCTGGGCCAGGAGCCGCTCGACCTGCGCCACCAGTTGCACGTAGACCTGCTTCTGCTGCTGCAACTGGCCGGCGTATTCCCTGAGGCGCTCGTTGAAGGAGTCGACATTGACCACCACCTCGCCGAGCACCGCGGCGTAGCCGGGGTCATCCAGCGTATCGCGCAATTCCGCGGCCAGCGCCTGCGCCTGGCCGGCCTGGGCGATCTCGGCCTGCTCGCCGGCATCCTCCCGACGGCTGGCCTCCAGTCGCTGCCGCGCCTGATCCAGCGCCTGCAACAGCAGCTGGTGAATCTTGCCGACCTGCCCGGCCTGCAACACCGCCTCGCCGCCCTGTTCGCCCTGGCTGCGCTTGAGCAGCTCGACCCCATCCTCGGCCAGCCCTTCCTGCAGCAGGTCGAGGCTGTTGGCAGCGCTGACCACCAGCCAGTCGGCGGCCTGCAGCGACAGCTGCATGGTGTCGGTCAGGTCGACGTAACGAGCAAAGGCCGTGCGGTACTCGGCCAGCGCCGGCTCGACCTGCGCGAGGGCAGCGGCGGTTTCGGCATCCAGTACTTCCTGCAGCGCCGCAGCGGCCTGCACGATGGCCTCGGCCTGCTCGGAGAGGCGTTCGGCATGCTGCTTGTCGCCGCTCGAGGCAAAGGCCAGCTCGCTATGGCGCATGCGCAGCACCTGCTCGCCCAGAGCGCTCATGCGCTGCTGCACTTCGGCGCCGGCGCTGACTTCACGCAACGCCAGCAGGCCGGTCACGGCCATCAGAGCGGTCAGACCGAGCACCAGCGCAAAACCCAGCATCAACTTGCTGGCCGTACTGAGACTGGCCAAGCGATTCGCCAACGAGCCACCCATGACATTCCCCTGCCTACTGCTCCCCGAATTCTGGAACATAGGAGTGCGGCGGTGCTGGCGACAAGCCAGCAAAGGCCAGGATGGCCGGAACAGTTAACTGGAGGTCGTTTTCAGAACGCGTTTAGGGGCGTTGCATCTGGAACAGCTCGCTGGTTCGGCAATAGGCACTGCCACCGAGCCGGCCGACCAGATCGAGCTTGAGCGGATCGAGACGGCCCTGCTCGCTCAGTACGGCTTCGTCGATATGCGCCAGCACCACCTCGGCGAAGATCAGGTGGCAGGTGGGACGCTGCGCCGGATAGGGCTGGATCTGCGCCACGCGGCATTCGAAGGTCACAGGCGCGCCGGCAACCCGCGGCACGTCGATGCGCTCGCATGGCAGGCTGGCGATGTCGCAGTGGGCGAACTCGCTGACCTCGTGCGGCAATATGGCCGCACTGGCGTTCATCGCCTCGACCTGGGCGAAGCTGACCAGCTGAATCGCCAGCTCACCGCTGGCCTGGGCATTGCGCAGGGTGTCCTTGAGGCTGCCGTCGTCGCGGGTGTTGACGTTGACCAGCAGGGTCGGCGGGCTGTCACTGATCACCTGGAAGAAACTGAACGGCGCCAGATTGGCCACCCCGCTCGGGGAGCGGGTGGAGACCCAGGCGATCGGCCGCGGTGTGATGCTGGCAGCCAACCAACGGTATGCCTCCAGCGGGCTCAGCGTGGCGAAGTCGAGCTGCATCAACGCCCCGCTCGCGATTCACGGATGTAGAAGCGTGCCCGCTCCGCCTTGCTGGTGCAGCCTTCGTAGGCTTCGAACTGCTGCTGCGTCTTGGCCGCGGTCAAAAGCGACAGCGCCTTGGAGTAGCTCACGGTACCGGCGAAGCCTTCGGCCTCGGCGATGCTCAGCTCCTTCCAGGCTGCGTCCAGCTGATTGGCGCAGGTTTCGCGGTAAACGGTCTTGCCGGCGCAGCCGGTCAGCACCAAGGCCAGCAGCGGCAAACAGATCCAGTGTTTCATCGACCACACTCCTCGAACGGATATGACTACGGATTGAAGCTTAGGACGCCGGTGCCTCGGGAAAGTGCCCGCTTCGCTGGCGCAGGTACTCCACCACCGCCTGCTGCTCGCCGGCGAACTCGATGCGTCCGGCCTTGCTCTCGCGCTGGAATACGTACATGGGATCGTAGTACTCCACCAGCAGGGCTTCGATCCAGCCGCGATGGGTATCGACCTGGCCGTCGCGCGCCTGCTCCTCCAGCGCCTGATCCATGATCGCCGCCAGCCGCTGATAACGCTCGCCGCCAAGACGCCGGGTGATATTGGCCAGACTTTCGCGCAGGCGTGCGGCGAAGGCGGCGAAACCGGCCTCTGCCCCCTCCACCGCGACGAACTCGGCGCACAGCTCGACCACGTAGGCCTGCAGGATGCGCTCGACGCGATCGCCCAGGCTGTCCTCCAGCCAGACCAGCGGATAGTGCTGCATGCCCTGATAGAGCGGCAGCGGCAAGGAGCAACGACCGATCAGACGCGCCTCGTCCTCCAGAACGAACTGTCGCTGCCCGGCGGCACGGCGCTTGAGCAGGTCGATGGCCAGGGCATTCTCGAAATCGATCTGCGCCGGCTGCCCACTGGCGCGCTTGCCGAAGCTGGAGCCGCGATGGTTGGCATGCGCCTCCAGATCCACGGCGTTGTGCAGCTGGGCGAGCACCTCGGTCTTGCCGGTGCCGGTCATGCCGCCGACCAGGACGAAATCGCACTCGGCCACCGACTGCTCGGTGGTCTCCAGGAGAAAGCCGCGCATGGCCTTGTAGCCCCCGATCACCCGCGGGTAATCGATGCCCGCCTCGCTTTTCAGCCATTGCTGCACGATCTGCGAGCGCAGGCCACCGCGAAAGCAGTACAGGTAGCCATCGGGATTGGCCTTGGCAAAGCTCGCCCAGGCCTCGATGCGTTCGGTCTTGGTACGGCCGCTGACCAGCTGATGCCCGAACTCGATGGCGGCCTGCTGGCCGTGCTGCTTGTAGCAGGTGCCGACCTTCTGCCGCTCGATGTCGTTCATCAGCGGCAGGTTGATGACGCCGGGAAAGGCTCCCTTGTGAAATTCCACCGGCGCGCGGGCATCCATCATCGGCCGGTCGTTGAGAAAGAGATCGCGGTAATCGGTGCAGTTCTCGCGCATCAGAGCACCTCGACCGCGTAGCGCTGTCGCTCGACCATCTCACCGATGGGCGCCAGGCTCAGCCCCAGCTCGGCGGCCACGGCGAGGAACTCGGCCTCGCCTTCCGGCGCCACGGCGATCAGCAGGCCACCGCTGGTCTGCGGGTCGCACAGCAGCAGCTTGGCCAGCTCCGGCAGCGGCGCGATCTTCTCGCCGTAGCTGTCGAAGTTGCGCAGCGTACCGCCGGGTACGCAGCCCTGCTCCAGGTAATGCTCGACGCTGGCCAGACGCGGCACCCTGGCGAACTCGACGCGCGCGCTGAGGCCGCTGCCGTCGGCCATCTCCACCAGATGGCCGAGCAGGCCGAAACCGGTCACGTCGGTCATCGCCCTGACCCCGGCCAGCTTGCCGAAACGGCTGCCAGGCTTGTTCAGGGTGCACATCCAGTCACGCGCCAGGCCGACGTCCTCGCTGCGCAGTTTGGCCTTCTTCTCGGCGGTGGTGAGAATGCCGATGCCCAGCGGCTTGGTCAGGTACAGCCTGCAGCCGGCCGTGGCGGTGTCGTTGCGTTTCATGTCGGCCTTGCTCACCAGGCCGGTCACGGCCAGGCCGAAGATCGGCTCGGGCGCGTCGATGGAGTGCCCCCCGGCCAGCGGGATGCCGGCCTCGTCGCACACCGCGCGACCGCCGCGGATCACTTCGCGGGCAACTTCCGGCGCCAGCACATTGACCGGCCAGCCAAGAATGGCGATGGCCATCAGCGGATCGCCGCCCATGGCGTAGATGTCGCTGATGGCATTGGTGGCGGCGATACGGCCGAAATCATAGGGATCGTCGACGATGGGCATGAAGAAATCGGTGGTCGAGACCACCCCGCGTTCCTCGTCGATGGCGTAGACCGCGGCATCGTCGCGCGAGGCGTTGCCTACCCACAGGCGCGGGTCGAGATTCTGCGCGCCGCTGCCGGCGAGAATCACCTCCAGCACCTTGGGGGAAATCTTGCAGCCGCAACCGGCGCCATGGCTGTACTGGGTCAAACGGATTGGCTCGCTCATGTCTCTCTCTTGCATCGACGACTGGCGGCGGATTCTAGCAAAGACCGCCTTGGCGCAGCGCCTTTGCGCGAGTAAGGTCGAAGCATCGTGGGGGGAATTGCTATGAGCAAGAAAGTGGCGCTGGTGCTGGGCTCGGGGGGCGCGCGCGGCTACGCCCATATCGGCGTGATCGAGGAACTGCAGGCGCGCGGCTATGAAATCGGCTGCATCGCCGGCTGCTCGATGGGCGCGGTGGTCGGCGGCATCTTCGCCGCCGGCAAGCTGCGCGAGTACCGCGAATGGACCGAAAGCCTGGATTACCTGGACGTGCTGCGCCTGCTGGACGTCAGCTTCCGCCTCGGCGCCATCCGCGGCGAGCGGGTGTTCGGGCGTATCCACGACATCGTCGGCGAGATCAATATCGAGGATCTGTCGATCCCCTTCACCGCGGTGGCCACCGACCTCACCAACCAGCAGGAAATCTGGTTCCAGGAAGGCTGCCTGCATCAGGCCATGCGCGCCTCGGCGGCGATTCCCAGCCTGTTCACCCCGGTGGTGCAGGGCAAGCGCATGCTGGTCGACGGCGGCCTGCTCAACCCGCTGCCGATCGTGCCGGTGGTATCCAGCCACTGCGACCTGATCATCGCGGTCAACCTCAACGCCACCAACCAGAATCACTACCAGTTGCCGGTGATCGAACGGCCGGCGGCGCTCAAGGGCCGCATCGATCAGTTGATGAGCAGCCTCGGCTCGCGCCTGCCCAACTTCCGCCGCAAGGGCGAGGACGATGCCCTGCTGCTGGCCGAGGAGCAGCAGCGCGCCGATGCCGTCAGCCCGGCTGCCGCGCCGAGCCGCGCCTGGGAGGATGAGGCGGCGCCGAAGTCCGCCAGTGGCTCGCGGGTGGCCGAGCTCACCGGCCCGGCCTCGCTGCTGGAACTGGTCAACCAGAGCTTCGAGGTGATGCAGACCTCGCTGGCGCAGTACAAGATCGCCGGCTATCCGCCGGACGTGCTGATCAACGTGCCCAAGCGGGCGTGCCGTTTCTTCGAGTTCTACAAGGCGCCGGAGCTGATCATGCTGGGTCGGCAGATCGCCCGCGACACCCTGGACAGGTACGAGCGCGAACGCGGCTGAGCAGCCTCAGCCGCGCGCCTCCTCGCCCGGCAACGGCTTGTTCACCACCTCCTCGGCCGGCGGCGCCTTGTCCGCCACCCAGTCGCTGAGCAGGCTGTAGGCCACTGCCAGCAGGGTCGGGCCAAGGAACAGCCCCATGAAACCGAACGCCAGCAGGCCGCCGAACACGCCGAGCAGCACCACCACCAGCGGCAGGTTGCCGCCGCGGCTGATCAGGTAAGGCTTGAGAATGTTGTCCACGCCGCTGATGACGAACATGCCCCAGACGCCGAGGAACAGGGCGAAGCCGTAGTCGCCCTGCCACACCAGCCAGGCGGTGGCGGGAATCCACACCAGCGGCGGGCCCATCGGCACCAGGCTGAGGACGAAGGTGAGAATGCCCAGCACGATCGCCCCCGGCACCCCGGCGATCCAGAAGCCGATCAGCGCCAGCAGGCCCTGGGCGGCGGCCGTACCGATCACCCCGTTGACCACGCGCTGCACGGTGCCGGCCACCAGTTCCAGGTAGTGGTCGGCGCGCTCACCGATCAGGCGCTCCAGCAGGCCGTGAACGAACACCGCCAGACGCGGGCCGTCACGGTAGAAGAAGAACACCAGCACCAGGCTCAGGCCCAGCTCCAGCATGCCGCCGCCGAGTTGCGCGCTACGCGCCAGCAGCCAGTTGCCGACCTGGCCGAGATAGGGCCGCAGGGAGGCGAAGAAGGCCGCGCCCTGCTGGTCGATGGTCATCCACAGTGCAGCCAGCCGCTCGCCCACCAGCGGCAGACCTGTCAGCCAGGCCGGCGGTGGCGGCAAGCCTTCGACCTGCAGATCCTTGATCAGCGCGTTGGCGTCCTTGATGTGATCGGCCAGGTTGAAGCCCAGCCAGATCAGCGGCCCCGCCACCAGGATCACCCAGCCGCAGGTGAGGATGCCCGCCGCCAGCGACAGACGCCCCTTGAGCAGTTGGGTCAACAGACGCATCAGCGGCCAGCTGGCGAAAGCCAGCACCGCAGCCCAGAACAGCGCGGACCAGAACGGCGCCAGCACCCAGAGGCTGGCAGCCAGCAGACCGAGCAGGAGAATCTGCACCAGCAGACGATCATTTGTGGCCATGAATCGAGACTCCCTTCGACAGAACGACAAAGCGCCCATGACGGGCGCTCTGAATAACCGATGCACGTTGAAGCTTAACGCAACAAACGCACCGTCAGGGCATCATCCTGACCTTCGCCCAGTTCCAGGCGCGCCTCGCGAACGCGTTGCGCGATCAAGGCCTCGCGCCAGTCCTGCGCCTGGCTGCCGGAGAGCGTGACGCGCAGGGTGCTGTCCAGATTCAGGCTGCGTGCCAGGACTTCGGCCCAGGCACTGTCGGCCCGGACCTCGGCCGGCAGCTGCAGCTGGCCGTCGGTGCGCAGCTGGCGCAGCAACGTCGCCGGCGTCGGCAGCAGCTCACCCAGCGGCGCGCCGGCATCCAGCTGCTCGACATGCAGATAGGCGCGGCGATTGCCGCGGGTGATGCTGTACAGGGCCAGCAGGCTCTCGTGATTCGGTTCGGCCAGACGCAGCAGCGCGTAGGCCTGCTGATCGTCCGAGCCATACAACGTGGCGTTGCCGAACACCGCGTTGGCCCACAGGTTGCTGGCGCCGCACTCGCGCCCCTGGCACCAGTACAGCAGCTCGGCGCCCTGCTCCAGCAAGGCCTCGCGCGAGGCATTGAACACCTGGTCGGCGCTGTGGGTGCGCGGCAGCTCGTAGGTCACCGCGCTGTGACGTCCCTGCACCAGAATCTCCCGCTCGTAACGCAGCCGCCCGCTGATGCGGCGAATCGAGCCCTGCGGGTAGATGCGCTCGATGTCGGGCGCCTCCCTGAAGGCGACGATATGGCTGGCGGGAAACCGCGGCAGTACCTCGAGATCGCGGCTGCCGGGCACATCGGCCGCCAGCACGCCAGCGCTGCACAGCATGGCGCCCAGCAGAGGAAACAGCCTCATACGCGCCCTCATCGAGTCGACATCGGTTGGCAGGCGGGCAGCGGGCCCGAGACGGCAAGCCCGGAAAGGGAACAGGGGGTGACGAGATTGAGCGGGTCGATCATGCGATCCTCCATGGCAGACCGCCACACCTTTCCCCAGGTGCCGCCGGCAAGTCAAGGCAAGCGCAAGAATGGATTGAAACAATCCGCTACACGTTGTGCGCCGGCCTCATCGTCCAGGTGCAGATGGTGACCGCCCGGCAGTCGGTGGACCTGGAACGGCAACTCTGCCAGCAGCGCCTGCACGGCCGGCTGTGCGCCCATCATGCCCTGCTCCGCCAGCACCAGGCTGACCGGACATTGCAGCGCCCGCAGGAAGGCCTGGGCATGCGCCCAGCTCAGGCGCAGGGGCGAAGGCAGCGTCAGACGGCTATCGGTACGCCAGGTGTAACCGCCGGGCACCGGCATCAGTCCGCGTTGCGCCAGCAACTCGGCGGCCTCCTGGCTCACCGCGCCAACACCTTTCATGCGCGCCTGCACCGCACGCGCCATTTCGGCATAGACCGGTTTGCGCTTGTGATTCAGGGCAAGCTTGGCACGCAGCGCCTCGCCGAGTTTCTCCGGAGCCTGCTCGGCTTCGCCGGTAAAGGGCACCAGGCCGTCGATCAGAGCCAGACGCGCCACCCGCTCGGGCATGGCGCCAGCCAGCAGCACCGCCGTGATCGCCCCCATGGAATGCCCCAGGATGGAAAAGCGCGACCAGCCGAACTGCTCGGCGACCTGCAGCACATCGTAGGCGTAGTCCCACAAGGCATAGCCGGCGCCCGCCGGGCGATGCTCGGAATGGCCATGCCCGGCGAAATCCAGGGCGACGATACGCACGCCTTCGAGCTTCGGTGCAAGGCGCGCGAAGCTGGCCGCGTTGTCCAGCCAGCCGTGCAGTGCCAGCAGCGGCTGGCCGTCTTCCGGGCCGTACAGGTGCGCCGCCAGTTCGATATGCGGCAGGCTCAGGCGGACTTCCTCGAACCCCTTGCTCATGCACTCGCCTCCTGAGCGCCGGCCCAGCGACTGAACAGCTGGCGCAGCAGCTCGGCGGTGGCCTGGGGACGCTCCAGCGGAAACATGTGGCCGCCCGGCAGGTGGTGATATTCCGCGCGCGGCATGCGCCGCAGCAAACGGGCATGATGCGGCAGCACCACGCGGCTGTGGCGGCCGCGCACCATGGCCAGCGGCACTGCCAGCTGCTGCGGTCGCCCCGGCGCGGTGTGCGGCACGCTGCGATAGATGCTGATCTCGGTGGCCGGATCGAAACGCAGGCGCAGGCCCTGCTCGGCCGGCCGCAGACCGTGGTGCACATAGGCGTCGAGGCATTCGGGGTCGAAACGGCGGAACAGGCTCTTGCCGGCGAAATAGTTACGTGCTTCGACCGGATCGCTGAACGCCTCGCGCCGTCCCAGGGTACGCCCGGCCGGCGTGATGCGGTCGATGAAGCCAAAGCGCTTGGCGGCGCGGATCACCATGCGGTCGGCCAGGGTCAGTACCGGCGAGTCGAGCATCACCACGCCGCGGTACAGCTCGGGGCGGAGCAAGGCCGCGTGGTAGTGCAGCACGCCACCGAGGGAATGACCGACGCCCCAGACCGGCTCGTCGCCGCCTTCCAGGTGGTGGATCAGTTCGGCGACCAGGTTCGCCCAGTTGTCGTCCACGGGAAAGCGCGGATCGTGGCCATGCTGCTCCAGATGGCGTACCTGATAGTCCGGCGCCAGGGCGGCGAACAGCTTGCTGTAGGTGGCCGAGGGAAAGCCGTTGGCATGAGCGAAGAAGATCGGCTGCGACATGCGTCGAACTCGAAAAGGCGAATACCCCGAGATTCTCCGGCAGCCGCCGGCGCGCGGCAATGACCGTAACTGCCATTGATGGCGGCGCAATGGTCAGGGCTATAACAGAAGCCTGCCGACGATGCTCAGCGCCACCAGCAGAAACACCATGCCGCAGACGAAGTCGATGGTCGGCGCCACCTGCAGCAGGCGCTGACGCATCAGCGGCCGACTCAGGGTCAGCCCCAGCAGGCTGAACCAGAACAGGCTCAGGACGAACAGCAGCGCGGCGCAGGCCACCTTGCCGGGCAGCGACATGTCGGCCGGCACCAGGCTGCTGAGCAGGGCGAGGAAGAACACCAGCGCCTTGGGGTTGCCCAGATTGGTGAATACGCCGCGCAACCAGGGACCGAACAGCGACGGCGCCAGTTCGCCATCCAGACGCCTGGGGCCGGCACTGCCCCGCCACCAGGCCCGCACCGCGCCGACACCCAGCCAGCCCAGATAGAGCGCGCCGCCGACCTGCACCAGATCGAACAGCCACTGGGTACGGCTGAGCAGCAAGGCCACGCCGCTGAGCACCAGCGTGCCATGCAGAAGAATGCCGCAGGCCAGCCCCAGGGCGCTGAGCAGACCCGCACGCTGGCCCTGATGCAGGGCGGTTCGCACCACCAGCGCCACATCGGGGCCGGGGCTGATAAGGGCCACCGCGAACACGGCAGCCAGCGACAGCAAGACGGACGTCTCCTGCATGGTGATCTCCAGGAAATGGATAAGAGGGATGTGCGGCTGAATCAGCCCTGGCGCAGGCGCGCCGGAGGCAGACCGTAGGTGCGGCGGAACAGCCGGGAGAAATGCGCCTGGTCATAGAACCCCAGGCGCAGTGCGATCTCGCTCAGGGGCTCCCCTGCCAGCACCAGCGGCAACGCTCGCTGCAGGCGCAGCTGGGTGAGCCACTGATGCGGCGGCAAGCCGGTGTGCTGGCGGAAGCGGCGCAATGCCTGCCAGGGGCTCATGGCGCAGAAGGTGGCGATCTCCTCCAGCGAGGGCGGAGCGTCCAGACGGCTTTCCAGCCAGTCGCGCAGGCGCTGCCAGGTGCGCGGGTCGAAGACCCGATCCGCCTCGCTGACGCGCAAGGTCGAGCCCATCTCCAGCAGATGGGCCAGCGCCTGCCAGAGAGACTCTTCCTGCGCCAGACGTGACCCGCCCAACATCGCCGCATGAAAACGCTGCAGATGCTGCGACAGCGCGGGATGGCGCAAACTGCTGCAGGTCAGTCTCGGTGCCCCCTGACGCCCGTCACTCAGGGTACGACTGGCCTCGTCCAGCCAGAAGGGATCGAAGGCCATCACCCGGATGCGATAGCTCTGCCCCTCCAGGCAGGCGCCGTCATGAATCCCTTCCGGCGCCATCAGCAGCACGTCCCCTGCCCCGACATGCCGACGCTCGCCGCCATAGGCGTAGCGATGCTGCCCCTGGATCAGCAGGCCGACGTGGTACTCCAGGTGAAAGTGCCGGGGAAAGGCGAAGCGGCTGTACTGCGCGTCGATCAGACGAACGCCGGGCAGGCTGCTCTGGATGTGAGTGATCTGGTCCATGGCGCCTACTGTAGCGCCATGAACCGGGCAAATCTTGGATGAAATTGCAGGCAGAAACTCAAAGCTTCGGCGGCTGCTCGCCCAGCGGCACTATGGCCATGGTCAGGCGCGAGATGCAGCTGGGCTTGCCGTCATCGCCACTGAGGCGGATGTCCCAGACATGGGTGGTACGGCCCAGGTGCACGGGCCGCGCCACCGCATGCACACGCCCGCTGCGCAGGCCGCGCAGGTGGTTGGCGTTGACCTCGAGGCCCACGCAATAGAAGCGGCTGCTGTCGATGCACAGGTAGCTGGCGGTGGAGCCCAGCGTTTCCGCCAGCACCACCGAGGCGCCGCCATGCAGCAGGCCATAGGGTTGGTGGGTACGCGCATCGACCACCATGCTGGCGCTGAGCGACTGGTCGTCGAAGGTTTCGAAACGGATGTCCAGCACCTCGCCGATGCTGTTTCTGAGGGTGGCGTTGAGCGCCTCGATGTCGGGAGTTCGTTGCCAGAGAGCCATGGACCTTTCCTTGTGCGGAGGGAAAACAGGGCCGGCGGCGCCGGCCCGGCGCTGCTCAATCGTGCCAGAGCACCACTTCGCTGCGCTGCTGCCATTCGGCGAAACGCTCGCCGTAGGTACCTTCGATCACGGCGCGCTTGATCTTCAGCGTGGGTGTGAGAAAGCCATTTTCCACCGCCCAGACCTCGCGGACCAGCACCAGCCCCTGCAGACGCTCATGATGATCGAGGCGGTCATTGACCTGCTCCACCAGCGCCTTGAGGCTGCTCTCCAGCTCGGCACGACCGTCGTTGGCCGCTTCCTGGCGCCCCACGTCGGACAGCACGCACAGCGCGATCGGCTGGGGCAAGCCGTCGCCCACCACGCAGACCTGCTCGATGCGCGAATGCTCGCCGATGCGGTTCTCGATCGGCGCCGGCGCCACGTACTTGCCCTTGCTGGTCTTGAAGATTTCCTTGATCCGTCCGGTCAGACGCAGATTGCCTTCGGCGTCCTGCTCGCCCTTGTCGCCGGTGCGCAGGAAGCCGTCGGCGGTCAGCGCCTCGGCGGTCTTGACCGGGTCCTTGTAGTAGCCCTGCATGGTGGCGCCACTGCGCACCTGCACCTCGCCATCCTCGGCGATACGCACCTCGACACCGGGGTTGTTCTGGCCGATCCAGCCCTGCTTGAACTTGCCGGGCCGGCAGACATGGGAGTAACCGCAGTTCTCGGTCATGCCATAGACCTCCTGGATCTCCATGCCCAGGCGCCGGTACCAGTTAAGCAACGCCTCGGGCACCGGGGCGGCGCCGGACAGCGCATAGCGAATGGCGTCCAGCCCGAGGCCGGCCAGCACCTTGCGCCCGACGATGCGGCCGATGATCGGCAGCTTGAGCAGACGGTCGAGCTTGTGCGCCGGCATCTTGCCGTACACCCCCATCTGGAACTTGGTCCAGATCCGCGGCACGCCGAACATGACCGTCGGCCGGGCACGCTTGAGGTCGTCGAGGAAGGTGTCCAGGCTTTCGGCGAAAAAGATCGTCTGCCCGGCATACAGCGACGCCAGCTCGACGAACATGCGCTCGGCCACGTGGCACAACGGCAGATACGAGATCAGGCGGTCATCCTCGCCCACGCCGAACAGCGCGATGGCGTTGCTGGCGGCGAAGCCGAAGTTGGAGAAGTTGTGCATCACCCCTTTCGGCGCACCGGTGGTGCCGGAGGTGTAGATGATGGTGGCCAGCTGATCGGCCGCGGGCTTGGGGTCGTCCTGGATCGGCGCGCAGCGCTGCAGATCGTCCCAGCTGAAGTCGAACTGGCCCTGAGGATGCAGCGGCAGGCTGACGGTCGGCAGCCCTTGTGGCAGCCCCGGGGCCATGGCCTGCCAGTCGTCGAGCTTGCCGATGAATGCCAGCGCCGCCTCGGAATGCTCCAGCACCTGCCGCATGGAGTCGGCGGTCAGGTTGGGATAGAGCGGCACCGATACGTGGCCGGCCATCCAGATCGCCAGGTCGGCGATGATCCAGTGCGCGCAGTTCTTCGAGACGATGGCGATACGGCTGCCCTGCGGCAATTCGCGGCTACGCAGCCAGTTGGCGGCTCGGCGCGCCTGCTCCCCCACATCGCCCCAGCTCAGCTCCAGCAGCTTTCCGCCGCCCAGGGGTTGCACCATGTAGCGTTTGTTCGGGTGCCTTGCTTCACGTTCGTAGAACAGCTCGAGCGGCAAACGGATTGCATCAGCCACAGGGCTTCCTCCTTTGTTGTTTTTGTAGGAATCGACCAAGCACTTGCTTGGTCGACTATTCCACGCAGACAGGGGAGGTGCAAGTTAAGAAATGTTTCCTCGGCAGCCCGGTTTTCCGGCCAAAGCCGCAGGCAGCGCGCTCAGCGCGGATGAATCAACGCCAGCAGCTCCATCAGCCCGGCGGCGGGTATGTCACCCTCCAGCTCGGCCAGGCTGGCGGTGCGCATCGGCAACGGATCCTGGCGGTGACCGTGCACCAGCAAACCACCGAGGGCGCCGATCAGGGGTTGATGGCTGACCAGCAGCACCTCGGCACCGGCACGCTCGTCGAGGTACTTGAGCACTTCGCGCGGGTCGCTGTCCGGCGTCAGCCAGGCCACGGTGCCCACCTTGCCGGCAAAGCCCAGCGCGCCCCGCACCAGTTCGGCGGTTTGCTGAGCGCGTACGTAGGGGCTGGCAAGAATCGCCGTGAGGGGGCGCCCGGCCAACTGGGCGGCGGCCTGGCGCACCTCCTCGCGGCCATGGGCAGTGAGCTCGCGCGCCGCGTCGCTGGCTGCCTGCGGCTCGGCCTGGCCGTGACGCAGCAGCCAAAGCCTCACAGCTTCGGCTCCTCGTCACGCACCGGATGCGGCGCCGGGGGAACGCTGTGCGCGGCCTCGCCTTCCGGAGCGCGAGGCATCGGCCAGTCGGCGAACGGCCAGGGTTTTTCATCGGTGTTGAAGGTACCGAAACGACCGATCTGCGCCAGGTACTGGCTGAGGCTGTCGCCAAAGCCCAGCAGACCGGCATTCGGTGCGCCGTAGAACAGGCGGTAGCCCAGCTGCAGCAGAACCACGGCACCGAGCAGCAGCTCGGCCAGCTGCCAGACGATGACGAAGATCACCATCCACAGAATGCGCAGCAGAATCGACTCGCGTTCCAGTTCCCGCTTTTCATCGCTCATGACTCACTCTCCTTGATTGGCTGCCGGTTCAGAAACCGGCTGTGGGGATGAAATCGACATCGGTCTTGGGCTCGCCGCGCATCAGCAGCTCGATCACCTGAGCCAGCGTACGCCCCTCGAACAGCACGGCATGCAGCCCCGCGACCAGCGGCATGTACACCTCCAGTTCCTCGGCACGCGCCTTGAGGACCTTCAGAGTATTGACCCCTTCGGCGACCTCGCCGAGGCGTTGCACCGCCTCGTCCAGGCTCAGCCCCTCGCCCAGGGCGAAGCCGACCTGATAGTTGCGGCTTTTCGGCGAAGAACAGGTAACGATCAGATCGCCCACGCCGGCCAGGCCGAGGAAGGTCATGGGGTTGGCGCCCAGCTTGACGGCGAAGCGGGTCATCTCCGCCAGCGCACGGGTGATCAGCATGCTCTTGGTGTTCTCGCCCATGCCGAGCGCCGCGGCCATGCCGGACATGATGGCGTAGACATTCTTCAGCGCGCCGCCGAGCTCGACGCCAAAGCGGTCGGCACTGGCATAGACGCGGAAGGTTCGCCCATGCAGCGCCTGCTGGACACACAGGCACAGCTCTTCGTCCTCGCTGGCGATCACCGTGGCGGTCAGCGCATGGTCGGCCACCTCCTTGGCCAGGTTCGGCCCGGACAGCACACCAATGCGGGCATCGGGAGCGATCTCCTCGAGAATCTCGCTCATCAGCTTGAAGGTCCTGGCTTCGATGCCCTTGGTGGTGCTGACCAGCATCTTGCCGGACAGCTGCGCCGCCACCGGCTGCAAGGCATCGCGCAACGCGCTGGACGGCAGCGCGACAAAAACCAGCTCGGCCTGCTGCAGCGCGGCGCCAAGGTCGCTGGTCGGCTCGATGCCCGGATGCAGCTTGACGCCCTTGAGGTAGCGCGGATTCTCGCCACTGCGGCGCATCTGCTCGGCCTGCTCGGGGTCGCGCATCCATTGCAGGACGCGCTGGCCGTTTTCCGCCAGCAGATTGGCCAGGGCGGTGCCGAAGCTGCCGCCGCCGAGTACGGCAATGGGTTGGAGCTCTGTCATATCTCTTCCGAATGAAGCCATGCGCGATGGCGGTCTGCAGGCATTATACGGAGCCGAGAGTGACCGGCCAGGGCAAAAGTTCAGCGTGCCGGACGGCAAACGCGAATTACCGCAGACTGCAAGCGCCGGAAGCTGGCAAACAATGGCGGGTCGGTTAACATGCCAGCCTGACGTCAATTGCCAAGGACGATTCGTGCCCACAGGCAGCCCCTTGCCCCCGCCCTGCGCCTCTCGCCAGGCAGTAGCGCCACTTTCCAGGGACGGTACAACCATGAACCAGCGTCGCGGCTGGAACATTCACACCCGCACCCAGTTGATCAGCGTGGGCCCCGCCCTGCTGCTGACGCTGCTGCTGACCGGTTTTCTCACCTTCACCCGCCTGCAGGATCTGCGCCTGGAACAGGGTCATACCGGTCAATTGATTGCCAACCAGCTCGCGCCCGCCACCCAGTACGGCGTGCTCAATGACAATCTGAACACCCTGGAAAACCTGCTACGGGCCACCTTGAGCACTCCCGACGTGCGCTTTGCCGAGGTGCGCGACCGCGACGACAACATCCTGGTCTACGTCGAACGCCCCAAGGAGCAGGGGCACAGCACAGCGCAGGTGGAGGTATTTCAGGCACCGATTCACTTGCAAGGTCCGCCAGGCCGTGAATGGCCATTGCCGCCGGGCAGGTCACTCGGCGACGGCTACCTGGGTCGGGTGATCGTAGGCATATCCAATGACACCTTCAGCACCCGCCAGCAGGAAATCCTGCTCAAGGCCGGGGTTCTGTCGCTGTTCGCCCTGCTGCTGACCTTTCTTCTCGCCAGACGCCTGGCCCGGCGCCTGGCGCAGCCCCTGAGCGCCATGGGCCAGGCGCTGGAGCGCATCCAGAGCGGCGATTACCGGCCCTCGCTGATCGAACGCGGCAACGACGAGCTGACCGATCTCGCCCGGCATATCAACAACCTCGCCTGCGCCCTGGAGCAGAGCGGCCGCGAGCAGCAACAGGCGATTGCCGAACTGATCCAGGCCCGCGAGGAATCGGAACAGGCCAACCGTGCCAAGTCCGACTTTCTGGCGATGATGAGCCACGAACTGCGCACACCGATGAACGGCGTGCTGGGCATGCTGCAGTTGCTGGAAACCACCAGCCTCAACGACGAGCAGACCGAGTACGCCGCCCTGGCCACCGAATCCACCGAGCATCTGCTCAAGGTTATCAACGACATCCTCGACTTCTCGCGCATTGAACGCGGCGCGCTGGAGCTCGAAGCCATCCCCTTCAACCTGCTGGAGCTGCTGCAGGGCTCGGTGCAGGTGTTCCAGCACAGCGCCCAGCAGCGGGGCCTGCAACTGCTGCTGGAAACCCAGCCGGGCCTGCAGCAGCTCGAAGTGCGCGGCGACCCCACCCGCATCCGCCAGATCCTGGTCAACCTGATCGGCAATGCGCTGAAGTTCACCGAGGAAGGACAGATTCGCGTCGAGACCCGCTGGCAACCACTGGACGACCAGGTGCTGTGGTTCACCTGCGCCGTGCACGACAGCGGCATCGGCATCGATGCCGAGCGCCTGGAGCACATGTTCGACGCCTTCCAGCAGGCCGACACCTCGATTTCGCGTCGCTATGGCGGCACCGGTCTCGGCCTGCCCATCGCTCGCACGCTGGCCGAACGCATGGGGGGCACCCTGCAGGCGGAAAGCCAGCTGGGCAAGGGCTCGGTGTTCACCCTGGAGATTCCGCTACCGTTCTGCGAGCAAAGCAGACAGGTGCAGAGCGGCGCCCACCCCGCCCCCGCCAGCGGTGACGGCCAGGCCGTGCTGCTGGTGGAGGACAACCCGGTCAACCAGACCGTGATCGAGGCCATGTTGCGCAGCCTGGGCTATCAGGTCAGCCTGGTCGGCGACGGCCAGCAGGCGCTGCAGAGCGTCGCCCAGCATGCCTATGCAGCCATTCTCATGGATTGCCGCCTGCCGCTGATGGACGGCTATGAAGCGACGCGGCGCATCCGCCAGCAGGCCGGCGGCCAGCAGATACCCATCATCGCCCTCACCGCCAATGCCCTGCAGGGCGACCGGGAGGCCTGCCTGGCGGCGGGAATGAACGATTACCTGGCCAAACCATTCAAAAGAGCAGACCTGCAACGCATCCTGGAGCGCTGGCTGCCAGCCCGACCATAGGCGAGTGGCTTCCGTGACGGTGCAGGGTTACAAGGAGAAACTGCTGTGGCTGTGACAATGCCAGTACAGCAGAGTACAACTGTACTCACTGCGCTGTGACTTTCACCACAACGCAACAGTCTATGACTAGGCTGCCGGCAGACGCCTACCCAGGTGTGGCCGGCCAGGACGATTCGCCCAGCCTTAGAAGCGTGGGGACAATTGAGGAGCTCGCATGACAAGACAAAACGCCTACACCCGGGAAGACCTGCTCGCCTGCAGCCGCGGCGAACTGTTCGGTCCGGGGAACGCGCAACTGCCCGCCCCGAACATGCTGATGATCGATCGCATCGTTCACATCAGCGAGACCGGCGGCAAGCACGGCAAGGGCGAAATCGTCGCTGAGCTCGATATCAATCCGGACCTGTGGTTCTTCGGCTGCCATTTCGAAGGCGACCCGGTCATGCCCGGCTGCCTCGGCCTCGACGCCATGTGGCAGCTGGTCGGTTTCTACCTCGGCTGGCAGGGCAACCCGGGCCGCGGCCGCGCCCTGGGCAGCGGTGAGGTGAAATTCTTCGGCCAGGTCCTGCCGACCGCCAAGAAGGTCACCTACAACATCCACATCAAGCGCACCATCAACCGCTCGCTGATCCTCGGCATCGCCGACGGCAGCGTCAGCGTCGACGGCCGCGAGATCTATAGCGCCGAAGGCCTGCGCGTGGGCCTGTTCACCTCCACCGACAGTTTCTGAAGGACTTGCACATGCGTCGTGTAGTGATCACCGGTCTGGGCATCGTTTCCTGCCTGGGCACTGACAAAGAAGCCGTAGCCGCCAGCCTGCGCGCCGGCAAGTCGGGCATCCGCTTCAACCCGTCCTATGCCGAGATGGGCCTGCGCAGCCAGGTCTCCGGCTCGGTCGACCTGAACCTGGAAGAGCTGATCGACCGCAAGGTCTACCGTTTCATGGGCGACGCCGCCGCCTTTGCCTACCTGTCCATGGAGCAGGCGATCAAGGATGCCGGCCTCAGCGAAGAGCAGGTTTCCAACCCGCGCACCGGCCTGATCGCCGGCAGCGGCGGCGCCTCCACCTTCAACCAGATGGAAGCCCTCGATACCCTGCGCGAGAAAGGCGTCAAGCGTGTCGGCCCGTACCGCGTACCGCGTACCATGGGCAGCACCGTGTCCGCCTGCCTGGCCACGCCGTTCAAGATCAAGGGCGTGAACTACTCGATCTCCTCGGCCTGCGCCACCAGTGCTCATTGCATCGGCCACGCCATGGAGCAGATCCAGATGGGCAAGCAGGACATGGTCTTCGCCGGCGGCGGTGAAGAAGAACACTGGAGCCAGAGCTTCCTGTTCGATGCCATGGGCGCCCTCTCCACCCAGTACAACGAAACCCCGGACAAGGCCTCGCGCGCCTACGACGCCAAGCGTGACGGTTTCGTCATCGCCGGTGGCGGCGGCATGGTGGTGGTCGAGGAGCTGGAGCACGCCCTGGCCCGCGGCGCCAAGATCTACGCTGAAATCGTCGGCTACGGCGCCACCAGCGATGGCTACGACATGGTCGCGCCGAGCGGCGAAGGTGCGGTGCGCTGCATGCAGCAGGCCCTGGCCACCGTCGACACGCCGATCGACTACCTCAACACCCACGGCACCTCCACCCCGGTCGGCGACGTTGCCGAGAGCCGCGCGGTACGTGAAGTGTTCGGCGACAAGATGCCGGCCATCAGCTCGACCAAGAGCCTCTCCGGCCACAGCCTGGGCGCTGCCGGCGTGCAGGAAGCGATCTACTGCATGCTGATGATGGAAGGCAACTTCATCGCCGCCTCGGCCAACATCGACGAAGTCGACCCGGACGTCGCCGATCTGCCGATCCAGCTCAAGACCGTGGAGAACGCCAAGCTCGACACCGTGATGAGCAACAGCTTCGGCTTCGGCGGCACCAACGCCACCCTGGTGCTCAAGCGCTGGACCGGCAAGTGATCGCTACGCCGCAGTAACGAGAACGGCGCCTTCGGGCGCCGTTTTCATTTGCCGATCAAGGCCGCACCATATGCGGCCCTCCACGCGTCGTCATACCTTGAAGCGTGCCACCAGATTGTTCAGGTCCACGGCCAGACGCGACAGCTCCTGGCTGGCTGCGCTGGTCTGATTGGCACCAGCCGAGGTCTGCAGCGACAGATCGCGAATGTTCATCAGATTGCGATCCACCTCGCGCGCCACCTGTGCCTGTTCCTCCGACGCGCTGGCTATCACCAGGTTGCGCTCGTTGATCGAGGCAATCGCCTGGGTGATCAGCTCCAGCGCCGAACCGGCCGCCTGCGCCACCTCCAGCGTGGAGCGAGCCCGGCTGTTGCTGCTCTGCATGGAGCCGACGGCCTGATCGGTACCGCTCTGGATGGCGCCGATCATCTGCTCGATCTCCTGCGTGGACTGCTGGGTACGGTGGGCCAGGGCCCGCACCTCATCCGCCACCACGGCAAAGCCACGTCCCGCGTCGCCGGCACGAGCCGCCTCGATGGCGGCGTTGAGTGCCAGCAGATTGGTCTGCTCGGCGATGGAGCGGATCACGTCGAGCACCTTGCTGATCTCGCGCACGCGGTTGGCCAGTTGCTCGACCTCCCCTGCCGTGCCGTTGACATCATCGGCCAGCTGGCTGATCGAGCTGACGGTCTGACGCACCTGCTCGCGCCCCTGCAGGGCCGTGGCATTGGATTCGCGCGATGCCTCGGAGGTGCTGACGGCGTTGCGCGCCACTTCCTCAACCGCCGCGGTCATCTGGTTGACCGCCGTTGCGGCCTGTTCGATCTCGGTGTTCTGCTGATGCAGGCCGCGAGTCGAATCCTCGGTCACCGCGTGCAGCTCTTCGGAGGCGGAAGCCAGCTGATTGGACGAGTCGGAAATGCTCTGAATGGTGGTACGCAAGCTCTGCTGCATGCTTTTCAGGGCAGTCAGCAAACGCGCAGGCTCGTCGGTGCCGTCGATATGGATCTCCTGGGTGAGGTCTCCACCCGCCACCACCTCGGCCACCCGCACCGCCTCGTTCAGCGGGCCGACGATACTGCGCGTCAGCAGCACGGCCAGGCCGATGGTGGTAAGGATGGCCAACGCTACCGCAATGAAGATGCCGTTGCGGGCACTGACATTGGCCCCTTCGATTTCGGCCGAGGCCTGGTCGACGCCCTTGCGGTTGATTTCGGTCAGTTCGACGAGTGCCGTCGATATATCGTCGGAATGCCGATTCAAAGCCCCCGTATGGAAGCGCTGCAACGCCGCGTCAAAATCACCTCGCTGAGCTGGCTCAAGCACTTGCGAACGTTCTTCCAGGTAGGCGCGTTCGGATGCGCGCAAGCGTCCATATACGTCTCGTTCAGGAATACGAGATAAGAAAGTGCGACAAAATCGCCTTGATTAGAATTAACGAGAAGTTGAGAGAAACGGCGAGTGGCGGGTGAATCCTCAAGCGATACCAGAAGATCCAGGGCGGCAAATCAGGATTTGGTGCGACGCGCGCAGCGTCTACAGGACAGAGCGTGATCGCAAGCGGAGAAGGTGGATACGGAGTCCACTCTGAGCAGAGTCCATCAGCCTCGGTGCGGTGCTGGTTCCGTATTACCTATCGCAGAAAGGAACATACTAACGACGTAGTGCCTTGGCCATCGCCTGCCCGACATGATGGCGCCACTCTTCATCGCGCCAGTGGTCCCTCTGACGAGCCTGCCAGTCATCGAGGCGCTGCCCACCCTGACACTGGCGGAAACCGTCCTCCCAGCCCTGGGCATACAGCGGCTCTGACATATAGCGCGGCACGTTCTTGTCGAACTGGCCCAGTGGTCCCGCCACCGAGCGCCCGCTGCTGCAACCGGCCTCGAAGCCCTCGACGAAGGCCGGCGGATAATTCACCGCCAACATTTGCTCGCGAAGGCTTTGGCAACCGAACAGGTTCAGTAGCGCAAAAGCGCAGATCAGCAAGCGTGCGAGGCGCATGGCTTCATGCGCCTTCGACCGAGCCCAGTAGACGATCCTTGAGCGCGCACAGCGCCCAGGGGCTGGTGCTGCAGGCGCCATTAGCCAAGGCCGAACGCAACGTCGGTATGTCGGACTCGCGCAGGTAACGCTCGGCGTCGTCCATGCGCTCCTGGCCACCAAAGCCACCGCCACGCATTTCCGCCAGCGCCTGCTCCTTGCTCCAGTTCTGGTAGATCACCCGGTACATGGCGGCAATGAGCCCCGTACGATTCTGCCCGTGCTTGCAGTGAATCAGAACGCGGCCACGGCTTTGCGCCTGGCGAATGCTGCGTAGCACTTCGATGACGTCGGCATCGTCGATACGGTCGGTACGCAGCGGCAGATGCACCTGAACAACCTTGGGATCCTTCAGCCACTGCTCATCGCCGCGCTGATAGAAGTTGATCACCGTGGCGATGCCCAGGGCCTGCAGCTGTGGCAAGTCCCCGGCACTCGGCAAGGCGCTGCGATAGAGATCAGGCGCCATGCGATAGAGATTGATGCGGCTGTCCAGCGGTTGCGCCCAGTTGACCGGACGCGTGCTCTGCCCGGGTACCGGCGCAGTAGTGGCAGCCCAGGCCATGCTCAACGGCAGCGCCAACAGCGCGCCCAAAAACACCAGCGAGGCCAACGCCAGACGCAGGCCCTGTAGAAATCTGTTCATCGGCAGGTTTCTCCCCATTCAAGCGAGTTGCGCGATGGCTGTTCGACAGGTTGGCGATAGAGCAGCCAGCGGTAGGTCAGCACGCAGATTGTCCAATCGATCAGCAGCGTCCACAGGTTGTGCGAGAGAAAGTGCGCCCCTTGCAGCATGCGCCCCAGGGAAAACAGCGAGCCGAGCCCAAGTGCCGCCACCAGCGCAATACGTGCCATCCGCGGTCTGCGGTCACGCAGGACGAAGAACAGTGCCAGCAGCGAGAACCCCGCCGAGGCGTGACCGCCCGGCCAGCAGCGGCCGGGATTGGCGGTCGGTGCGCGCTCGGCCAGCAGCGGCGTGAATTGCTCCTGGCCGCCGAACTCGCTCAGGCTCCAGGGACAGTGCATGCCGGTGAGCGTTTTCAACGGGGTGACCAGCGAAGTCGACAGCCCCAGCGCCAGCACCAGATAGCCAAGCTGTCGGCGCCAGTGGCGTAGTCGCGTGGGCAGCAGGCTGAGCGCAAAGCCTGCGATAGCCAGCACACCGAGCAGGATCAGCGCCTGCTTGGCGCGGTCATGCAGGATGTCCTCGAGCCAGAAGCTGCTACGCCCGATGAAACCTTGTCCGGGTTCGTAGAACAGCCGCGCCAGGGCGAAATCCACCGGACTGGGATCGAACGCCAGCAGCAGCGCCATGAGCAGCAGCGGTATGCCGAGCGCCAGACGAAAGTCGAAATAACGGGACGACATTTCCACTCCTTAGCGCTCACTGAGTTGCTGGCTGGATTGGCTATCTGGATGCCAGGCCATCAGATGTTTACTGAAGGCATGGCTGGCGCCCTGGTAGTAAGCGATGTCGCGACGCAGCAGCGGATCGTCGCCATCGCTGCGCGACTCATGGCTCAGCCCCAGGGCGTCGTCATGGCGGCGCATGCCCCGACGCGGGCTGAGAATCGCCAGGTCCTTGCCGTCGAACAGTCCAAGATGCTGGTAGTTGCCCAGCAGCGCGCGGCCTGCTGGATGATCCGCGCGGAGCAGGTTGCGGCCGAAGAAGGTGGAGACGTAATCCAGATTGAGCAGGCCGAGCAGCGTCGGCGCCACGTCGATCTGGCTGGCCACATCGCTGTACTCGCCCGGCTCGATGTAGCTGGGGGCATAGATGAATAAGGGGATGTGGTAGTTGGCCACCGGCAGATCCTCACGCCCGGCACTGCCGGCGGTATGGTCGGCGACGAAGACGAATAGCGTCTGATCGAACCAGGGCTTGCTGCGCGCCTCGGCGAGGAACTGGCCGATGGCGTAATCGGTGTACTTCACCGCTCCTTCACGACCGTCGCCGGCGGCAATGTCGATGCGCCCGTCCGGGTAGGTGTAGGGACGGTGGTTGGAGGTAGTCATCAGTTGCAGGAGGAACGGCTTGCCGGCGGCATGATCAGCGTCGGCCACCTTGATCGCCTGGCGATAGAGATCCTCGTCGGCCATGCCCCAGGCGTTCTGGAAGCTCATCTCGGCCTCGTCGACGCTGCTCTGGTCGACAACGCGATAACCGTTGCCGCCGAAGAAGGCGTTCATGTTGTCGAAGTAGCCGCGGCCGCCGTAGACGAAGACACTGTCGTAGCCCTGGGCGCTCAGTTGCTGGCCCAGGCTGGCGTAACCGGACTCACGGCCGATGCGCTTGACGATGGAGCGCCCTGGTGTCGGCGGTACCGACAGGGTCAGCGCTTCAAGGCCGCGGTCGGTGCGCGTGCCGGTGGCGTAGAAGTTGGTGAAAATCAGGGCGTGCTTGCGCAGCTCGTCAAGGTTCGGGGTCAGCCCGCGGGTGTCGCCGAAACTGCCCAGATACTTGGCACTCAGGCTCTCGATGGTCACCAGCACCACATTGAGCTTGCGCGGCGAGCCGGGGTTGTCGATCAGCCGGCGGATGTCCTGCGGATCGCTGCCGATGAAACGGGCATTGGGCTCGGCCACCTCAGCGCGCAGCTGCGCAGCCACCAGCGTATCAGGCAAGGTGGCATAGAACTGCTGATAATCCAGTTCGTTGTTACGGAATGCGGCGAAGAACTGGTAGGGGCCGTTGCTGGCCAGCTCCCGCTGGTAGGTGTTGCCACCCAGGCCACGCGGCGCGTCCTGCCCGACCAGGCCACTGCACAGGCCTGCCAGCAACGCCAGCATGACCAGCGTACTGACAGCCTGCAGCGCAGGCAGGCGCGGTGCCTCCAGTGCGGCCCGCAGCGGCCGTCGCAGCGCCAGCGTCAGGCCTATGGCCAGGGCAGCCAGCAGGGCCAGCAACGGATAGATCGGATAGGACTCAAGGATGTTGTCCACCACCTCCTTGGAGTAAACGAGGTAGTCGACGGCGATGAAGTTGAAGCGCACGCCGAACTCGTCCCAGAACAGCCATTCGGCCACTGCGGTGAAGAGCATGGCGAACAGGCTGACGGCCACCAGGGCGACCAGCAGGCGCTGATGCCAGCGACGGCGCCATAACCAGGCCGGACAGAGCATCAGGTACAGGGCCAGCGGCAGCGCGGCGTACACCAGGAAGCTGAGGTCGTACACCAGGCCGACACCATACAGGCCAAGCAGCCCCGCCAGCGTCACGCCGGCATCGCCCAGGTGCCCGAGCAGCAATACGCTGCGGGTGAGGAAAAACACTGCCAGCCAGGCCAGCAGAATGATCGACAGATAACGAAGTTGCGCGTAATGAAGCCGTGGCATCGTATGATCCTTCCAGGATGAACGAGCCGCAGTCTGCGAGGCGCACCGTGAGCCTCTCGTCAAAGCCGTGTGAAAAAATCGTCAAACCCAGGAATAAACCGCGATGCGCATTCTGGTCATCGAAGACAACCGAGACATTCTCGCCAACGTGCTCGACTATCTGCAGCTCAAGGGCTTCTCCGTGGACTGCGCGCAAGACGGCCTGAGCGGCCTGCACCTGGCCAGCAGCGGTCATTACGACCTGATCGTGCTGGACATCATGCTGCCCGGCATCGACGGCTATCAGGTATGCAAGCGCCTGCGCGAGGATGGTCGCAGCGAAGTGCCGATCCTGATGCTCACTGCGCGAGATGCCCTGGATGATCGCCTGAAAGGACTCAATGCCGGTGCCGACGATTACCTGATCAAGCCCTTCGCCCTGTCCGAACTGGTGGCGCGCATCGAGGCGATCCTGCGCCGCAGCCGCGGCAGCCGCAAACGCCAGCTGCAGGTCGCCGACCTCAACTACGACCTCGACACCCTGCACGTCAGCCGCGCCGGCCAAGCGCTCAAACTCAACCCGCTGGGCCTCAAGCTGCTGGCCATTCTCATGCAGCGCAGCCCGGCCGTGGTGCGCCGTGAGGCGCTGGAAGAAGCGCTGTGGGGCGACGACTGCCCGGACAGCGACAGCCTGCGCAGCCACATTCACCAGTTGCGCCAGGTGCTCGACAAACCCTTCCCCACGCCCCTGCTGCATACCATTCACGGCGTCGGTTATCGCCTCGCGGAGAGCACCGATGCTGTCTAAGCAGCCGTTCGAGCGGCGCATCCTGATCGCCTTCGTGCTGATGACCACGGTGGTCAGCGGGCTGTTTTCCCTGAGCATCGTCGCGGTGGTGCATTTCATCGAGGAACACCTGGTATCGCAGGAGCTGAGCCGCGAGCTGCACGAAACATTGAACGAGGATATCCGTCAGGGGCGCTCGCCACGGCTCGACAGCAGCACCCGTTTCTTTTCCTCGGCATACCCGGACTATGCGATCCCGCCTGACTATCAGGGGTTGTCGGAAGGATTCAACGAGGTGGTCAGCGGCGAACAGGCGTTCTACGTGTACGTGGAGAACATCAATGGCGAAACCTACCTCCTGGTGGAGGATCAACAGGAGTTCGAAGCCAGGGAGAGCGCTCTTTTCAGTGTGGTCCTGGCTGGTTTTCTGCTCACCGTGATAGCGGCCTGGGGCCTGGGCCTGATCACCGCACGCAAGGTCATGGCCCCTGTCAGCCGCCTGGCCCAGCAGGTGCGCCACCGCGACCAGCTGCACCCGCTGGCGCCGCCCTTGGCCCCGGACTACCCCAACGACGAGATCGGCCAGCTGGCAGCTGCCTTCGACAGCACCTTGGGCCAGGTGCGCCAGTCCCTGGAACGCGAGCGCCTGTTCACCAGCGATGTCAGCCATGAGCTGCGCACGCCGCTGATGGTCATCGCCACCTCCTGCGAGCTGCTCGCCGAGGCGCCATTGGGCCCGCGCGAGAGGGAACAGGTGGCACGCATTGCCCGCGCCAGCGAGGAGATGCGTGAGCTGGTACAGACCTTCCTGCAGCTGGCGCGGGACAAGAGCAACGAAGCGGCATTCGTTGGCGACCGCAGCCTGGCCGCCATCGCCAATGAACAAGCCAGCCGCTGGGGCGACCTGATCAAGGAAAAGGGGCTGGATTTCCGGATGATCGATGAAGGCCAGGACGCTGGTCTGTACAACGCCACCTTTCTCGCCACGGTGATGAGCAACCTGCTGCGCAACGCCCTGCACTACACCGAGCACGGCGAGGTGCGTCTGATTCTCGAATCCGGCGCCTTTCGCATCGAGGACAGTGGTGCCGGCATTCCTGCCGAGCAGCACGAGCGGATCTTCCAGCCATTCGTACGCGGTGCCCAGGCCCGCGGCGAGGGCCTCGGCCTTGGCCTGTCGCTGGTCAAGCGCATCTGCGCCAAACAGGGCTGGCAGGTCAGCCTGGAGAGTGAGCCGGGCCATACGCGCTTTCGCGTGACACTCAACAATGGCGCTTGACGAAATTTTCACGTCCCTTTGACGGGACCTTGATGCGCGGCTCTCTAAGGTGGCGAACGTAACCATCAAGGGACGTTCGTCATGCCCAAGCCAAGCCCCATCGAACTGGATTTTTCCCGCAAGTACGATTTCGAGCACGCCCAGCAATACCTCCACAAGCACCAGGACGGCCTGTTTCGGCGCCTGTCCCACTGGCGCGACGTGCAGGTGGCGCGCCGCGCGCTGCAGCTGGCCGATCAGCCGAACCTGGTACTCGACCTGCCCTGCGGCGCCGGCCGCTTCTGGCCGATGCTCTGCGAACAGCCAAACCGGGTGATCTTCGCCGCCGACAACTCCGCCGACATGCTTGCCACCGCGCGTGCCGCGCAGGCGCCCGAGGTGGTGGCGAGGGTCAACAGCTTTCGCACCTCGGCCTTCGCTATCGACCTGAGTGCCAATGCAGTGGACTGCATCTTCTGCATTCGCCTGCTGCATCACATCGAGTCGGCCGAGCACCGTCTGGCCATCCTTCGCGAGTTCCACCGCGTCAGCCGCGACACGGTGATCGTCTCGCTGTGGGTCGACGGCAACTACAAGGCCTGGAAGCGTCGGCGCCTGGAGGCCAGGCGTGCCGCTCAGGGCCGTGCGGCGCAGAACCAGAACCGCTTCGTCGTTCCCCGCAAGACCGTGGAGGATGAGTTCCACCAAGCCGGCTTCGCCGTACTCGGCCACCTGGGCTTCCTGCCCGGCTACGCCATGTGGCGTACCTACGTACTGCGCAAGGTGGCCTGAAATGGGGGTTCTCAGCGAACAAGCACTGACCGCTCTGCCCTCGACCGAGTTCGATCGCTGGTGGCACAGCCCTGGTCAATGGGTCGAGCCGGCCAACCAGCGGCGCGGCGGCGAGAGCGGCGTACGCCTGCTGCAGCACTGGGACGGCAGCACGCCGCACCTCTACTGCAAACGCCAGAACGGACACACCTATCGCTCGCTGCGCCATCCATTGGGTCGGCCGACGATTCTGCGTGAGCTGCAGGCCTATCGTGCCCTCGCCCGCCTCAGCATTGGTACACCGAACATCGTCTACTGCGCAGCCCGCAAACAAGGCGGGCACTGGCAAGCCTTGCTGGTCACCGAAGCGTTGCCGGGCTTCGTCAGCCTGGAGCAATGGTACAGCGAGCCACATGCGCCACAGCTCAATCAGGTCATGCTGCAGCGCTTGGCGCAGACCCTGGCGCGCCTGCACCTGGGCGGTTGGCAGCACGGCTGCTGCTATGCCAAGCACCTGTTCGTCAAAGCCCGTAGCGATGGCGACGTGGACATCGCCCTGCTGGATCTGGAGAAGAGCCGGCGACGTTGGCGCGTCGCCAGCGCCTCGCGGCGCGACCTGGGCCAGCTGGATCGACACCGTGGCGCCATGCCCGACGCCGACATGGCTTACCTGCGCCAGGTTTACCAGCAGGCACTGAACGATCCCTGGGGCGGGTTTCCGCGATGAATGACAGTTCCGATCTGGACGCTCTGTCCTTCAAGGGGCGCCGCGGCCTGGCGCGCATCCTCGATGCCACCGGCTATTCGCTGGCCGGGCTACGTGCGGCCTATCAGGGCGAAGCGGCCTTTCGTCAACTGGTCTGGCTGAACCTGGTGCTGCTGCCGCTGGCCGGACTGGTCGATGTCAGCCGCGCCGAGCGTGCGTTGCTGGTGCTCGCGCCGCTGGTGGCACTGGTGGTGGAGCTGCTCAATTCCGCCATCGAGGCGGTGGTCGACCGCATCTCGCTGAACCTGCACCCGCTGTCCAAGCAGGCCAAGGACATGGGCAGCGCGGCGCAGATGGTCGCGCTGCTGATGATCGCCCTGACCTGGGCGATCATCCTGCTTTGATCAGCGCACCGTGAAACGCTGTTCGGCCAGCTTGCGGTCGCCCTGATAGACGATGAAGTGCCATTCGCCGGGCACCACCTCGTGGTGTTCGGTGAATTCGAAGGCCATCACGTCCTGCGGCGCGCCGACCACCAGCTTCTGCTGCACCTCGAACTTGTCGTGGCGCTGGCCGTCCGGCGTGACCACGCCTGGAGTGAGGTAAAGCAGGGTCAGCGGCGCATCACCCTCGCGCTTGCCGGCGAGGCTGTAGCGCAGGCCGAACTTGGTACCCAGCTTGGCGGGAATCTGTTCGGTACGCTGAATTTCCTGATTGCTGCGGGTCAGCACGCGCTCGCCGGGCTGGTAGTCCTGATACTGGCTGCTGAAGATGCCGTATTCCACCGGCCCTTCCACACGGACGTCGGCCTGGGTCAGGCCGGCAAAGGCGAAAAGACCGGCCATCACGGCCACTCGGGTGTAATGCATGGTGCGCTCCTCGTTGAGATGAGCGCGAGCCTATGACGCGCGAATGACAGGCTGATGACAGTCCTGCTAGCGATCCAGCTCGGCCTGCACCCGACGCGGCAGCACGGAGAGGAAATTGTCCCGTGCCACCTTGTGCGCGACCGCTTCCGGCAAGGCGTCGAGGAAGGGGTCGAAGCCTTTCATGTAATCGCCCAGGCTGCCAAAGCGCCCCACCACGTCCGAGCCGATCATGAAACGTTCCGGGTAACTGCTGACCAGCTGCACCCAGTCAGGATCGGGCTTGCCGTCCTGATCCAGCAGATAGGGACGCAGCATGGTCCAGGACAGGTCGATGTAGAGGTTGGGGTACTGGCCGAGCATGCGCTCCACGGTCGCCAGCAGATAGTCGAGCTTCTCCTGATGGCGATGAATTTCCGCACTGGTGCCGGCGTGGGCCCAGATGAAACGTACGTGGGGATGATTGCGCAGCGGCGCCTCGATTTCCTGCAGATAGATCGGCTCGCGCTCACGCTTGGAGGTGATGTTGGAATGCAGCATCACCGGCAGGTCGTACTCGGCAGCCAGATGAAAGACCCGCGCCAGGGCTTCGTTGTTGGCGCGCGGCGCACTGCCGTGGATCAGCGCGGTAAGGTCATCGTGACGGGTGAAGACCTCGCCGATGCCCTGCCACAGGCCAGGATCGAGCTCCAGCATGCGGCGGATATGCGCATCGGCGTTCTTGTCGTTGGGGTTGAAGCCGGAAAGAAAGGGATGAAAACGTTTGCGCTGCTCGGCCGGCAAACGCTTGTAGGCGGCGGCGATGAACACATCGGTGGCGCTGTACCAGTAGGCATTGGCGTCATCGCCTGCGTAGTAGCGCGGGCGCTTGGGCTCGTCCTCGTCCCACTTCTTGGCCACCGGGATGCCGGAGAACATCACGTGGTCGACATTGTTCTGCGCCATCTTTTCCAGCAACTCGTCCATGCCGGCGCTTTCCTGAAAGAAGTCGACGTAGTGCAGATGGGCGTCGCTGTAGCGGTACTCACGGGCCTGCACGCTGCAGGCGAGCATTGCGCTTAAGGCCAGCAGCCAGGGCATTGGGCGGCGAATGGGCAAGACGAGTCCTCCTGACGGTACGAGCAGCATAGACCGCAAGCCAGGCGCGCAAGTTCGGACGCTTGCAGCGCCTCGTCGTGGAACGGAGCGATCGCCCCTGCACCAGGTTCGCTCACCGCCGCCGGGCATGCGCAGACGCGGCGCAGCGAAATCGTCGAGCCAATGATGGCACTTGGCTTGCAACACTCGATGCACATCATCGAGGAGAATCACCATGTTGCAGATGCTGCGCAAGCCAGCCCGCAAAGCCCAGGAAGAGGCTGCATTGGAGGCCCTGTTCAACGACCACGATCTGACCACCCGCCTGCCGGAGCACTATCAATGGATGGCGCGCCTGAACGATTTCAGCGCCGTGCTACAACAGCGCATCCGCGCCAGCCTCGGGGCTGCCGTCGGCATCGCGGCCCACGCGCCGCAGCTGGCAAGAATCGCTGCCGCCAACCAGCAGAGCGGCCAGACCCTGGCGCAATCCTCGGAACTCATCGCCAGCGCCAGCGAACAGGTCACCACCACGCTGGATGCCGAGCTGGTACCCGGTGCCGGAGAAGTGGCACGCCTGTCCGCCGAGGTCTCCGCCACCCTCGCTCAGTGCCACGCCAGCGGTCAGGCCGTCTTGCGCCAGGTCGAGGTGATCGACCTCAGTGAAGCCCAACTGGCACAGGTCATCGAACAGCTGGTTGGGCAGCTCGATGAAGTGAGCAAGGTCATCGGCGTGATCGCCAGCATTTCCCAGCAGACCAATCTGCTCGCGCTCAATGCCGCCATCGAGGCCGCACGCGCCGGGGAGCATGGTCGCGGCTTCGCCGTGGTCGCCGAGGAGGTGCGGCGGCTGGCCGGCCATACCACCGACGCCACCGGCCAGGTCGGCAGCATCATCGAGCGCTTTCGCGAAGGCATGCAGCAGCTGGGTGCTGCCGGTCTGCAGATGAACCAGGCGGTGGCCGACGGCCGCAGCGGCATCCTTGCCGTCAGCGACGGGCTGGACAGCACGCGCCAGGCCATGGATCGCCTCGACGCCCAGGTCGGCCAGATCGCCGCCGGCACCGAGCAGATCGGCCAGGCCGTGCGCTCGATCAACGGGGACGTGCAAAGCATCGCCCAGGTCGCCGGCGAGCTGCTGGGCAAGGCCGGGCAAGTGCTGCACCACAGCAAGGCGGTGCGCGAAGACGGCGATCGTCTGCTCGCCGGGCTGGGAGATTTCCGCCTGGAGATTCACCGCGCCGTGCGCAGCAGTGTCGAGCAACTGGCCAACCAGCCGGCGCTGAAGGAAGACGTGCCGGCAGCCGAACGCCTGCTGACAAACGCCCTTTCCCGTGACGGCCGCTTCGAGCTGTTCTATCTGGTGGACAAGCGCGGCGTGCAGCTTTCCGAGAACCTGTTCGCCGCCGATGTGGCGCAAATCGAAAGCACCAGCTGCCGCGGCCGCGACTGGAGCCAGCGGCCCTGGTTCCGCGCCGTGGCAGAGCGCATGGAAAGTCATATCACCGAAGTCTACCGATCCTCGGCCACAGACGATTTCTGCTTTACCGTCTCGGTGCCCATCGTCGATGAGCGCGGGCAACTGCTGCGTGTACTCGGAGCGGACGTGAGGCTCTCGGCGCTGGTGTGATCGGTGCCGGCTGGGCTAGGCTGGCCATTGTCGATTCGTCACACCTCAAGGGAAGCGCCATGATCCGCATTCACAACAACAAGGGCCTGCAGCAGCAGATCGAAATCGGCTCGCACCAGCTCATCGGCGACGTCTCGCCCGAGCTGGGCGGGGATGGCGCCGGCCCGGAGCCGCACGATCTGTTCGACGCTGCCCTCGGCACCTGCAAGGCCCTGACCCTGCTGCTGTATGCACGCCAGCGCGGCCTGCCGCTGGAGGGCATCGACGTGCAGATCGAGCGTGACGACAGCGAGGAGCGCCAGGGCAACTACCGTCTGGTCGTCGACCTGGCGCTCCAGGGGCCACTGGACGAGACGCAGCGCCAGCAACTGTTGCGCGTGGCGGACAAATGCCCGATTCACAAGCTGATGACCACCACCGACATCCAGGTCGAAACCCGCCTGGCGGGAGCCCCGGCATGAGCGAGCTGCAGCTGATCCGCCCGCGCGCCGAGGACATTTCCGGCCAACCGATCCTGCGCCCCCTGCCCTCGGCACGCTTTCGCAGCATCGGCCCCTTCGTGTTCTTCGATCACATGCTGGAGCAGGACTACCCCGCCGGCAGCGGCTTGAACATCGCCCAGCATCCGCATATCGGCCTGTCCACCCTCACCTACCTGTTCGAAGGCCAGCTGCAGCACAAGGACAGCCTGGGCTCCGATCAGCTGGTCGGCCCCGGCGACGTCAGCTGGATGACCGCAGGGCGCGCGGTGGCCCATGTCGAGCGCACGCCGCCCGAACAGCTCGGGCAGAACAAGCGGGCCCACGGTCTGCAGGTCTGGCTGGCGCTGCCGGAGGCCGAAGAACAGTGCGATCCGGCCTACAGCTACCACCCTGCCGCGTCGCTGCCACGCAGCGATGCCATGGGCGTGCAGATCACCCTGATCGCCGGCAGTGGCTTCTGTCTCGAGTCGCCGGTACCGGTACGTTCGCCGACGCTCTACGCCGAGCTGCGCCTGAGCGCCGGCGCCAGCCTGCTGATCCCGGCCGAGCACAGCGAACGCGCCCTGTATCTGATCGACGGCGAAGCCGAGCTCGATGGCGAAACCCTGCCCCGCCACACCATGGCGGTGATCCCGGCGGGTGAAACGCCACTGCTCAGCGCCTGCGGCGAATGCCACCTGGCGCTGATCGGCGGCGAACCCATCGGCCCACGGCGAATGAACTGGAACTTCGTCGCCAGCACCCCCGAACTGATCGACCAGGCCCGCCAGCGCTGGGCCGCAGGCGACTGGCCGCAGGTCCCCGGCGAAACCACGCGCATCGAACTGCCGCGCTGAACCGACCATCGAACACAGGCGCCAGGCGGCGCCTGTCACAAACTTGCTTTCGTATCGCCCCTCCTCGGCGAGCCGGACCAGGGCCTACCTGATCGAGGGTGACGTCTGCGAGGTGCTGGAGCAGCAAGGAAACTGGCTGCTGATCCGCTACGCCTCGCGCAAGGGGCCGCTGCAGCGCTGGGTTTCTCTCGATGAGGCTTATGGGCTGGCGCGTCCCTGAACGGCCATCATCTCCGCCGTTTTTTGTTACGCCTGCGTGATCCAGCACGCCCGCTCGCGGGTATAAGCTGCAGGCGGATTTCTCAGGCCAACGGATGACCCATGGCAGATCGCGACTTCGATTACGAAAGCACCCTGGAAGCCTGCGCGCGTGGCGACGAGCGCGCCTTCCAGGCGCTCTACCGGCAGGAGGCCGGGCAACTGCTCGGCCTGGCCATCAGCATGCTGGGCCGCCGCGATATGGCCGAGGATTGTCTGCACGACGCGTTCGTACGCATCTGGCAGCACGCCGCGCGCTATCGACGCGATCTGGGCAGCGGTCGCGCCTGGGTGCACAGCATCCTGCGCTACCGCGTGCTCAACGCCCTGCGCAGCGGCGGGCATCAGATCGAGGTGGACGATGACTTCATCGAGCGCATGCTGGACGACAGCCCGCAGGCCGAGGCACAGGCGCTGCAGCAATCCGAGCAGCGCCTGCTGCGCAGTTGCCTGCAGCGCCTGGAAAGGCCGCGCCGCCATCCGATTCTGCTGGCCTTCTACCGTGGCCTGACCCACGAGCAGATCGCCCGCCGCCTGAGCACACCGCTGGGCACCATCAAGGGCCGTATCCGCGCCGGCCTGCGCGCGCTGCAGGAGTGTCTGCAAGCATGATTCCGCATGACCCCGAAGAACGCCGCGCCCTGATCGGCGAATACCTGCTCGGCCTGCTCGACGAACCTGAAGCCGCCGAGGTGCGCCAGTTGCTCGAAGAGGATGAGAAGGCCGCCCGCATGGCCCTGGATTGGGAGCGCCACTTTCTCGAACTGAGCGACCGGTTGCCGGCACAGGCCCCCTCCCCGGCACTCTGGATGCGAATCCGCCGCAGCCTGGGCCTGCAGGATGAGCCACGCCCGGGCGCCCTGGCCAACTGGTGGAACAGCCTGCCGGCCTGGCGCCTGACCGCCGCCACACTGGCCGTTGCCCTGCTGGTCGCCGTGCTGCTGCCGATCCTGCGCAGCCCGGACAGCGTGGGCGAACGCTACACCGTGGTGCTGCAGCAGCCCGGCGAGGCGGCCCAGCCAGGCTGGGTCATCCAGGTTGGCAGCGATGGCACGCTGCTGCTCGATCCGCTGGTCGCCGACCAGGTGCCGGAAGGCCGCGCCCTGCAGTTCTGGACGCTGGTCGATCCGGCCGAAGGCCCGCGCTCGCTGGGCCTGGTCGAGGCCGGCAAGCCGCTGCGCCTGCCTGCCGAGCAGATCGGCGCGGTGCAGGCGGGCCAGCTGTTCGAGCTGACGCTGGAGCCGGCCGGTGGCTCGCCCTACGACCGCCCCAGTGGCCCGGTGCTCTATATCGGTCGAGCCGTGCTGGCCAGCGCCAATTGATAGCGCTTGCCGGCCGCTCGGCCGGCAAGCCGCTTGAAAAAATTTTCAGCCGCCGACATCCAGCTCCATTCCTCGCGGGTATAGCTCACAGGTGTTTCGTCGAGGCACCTGCGAAACCGGCCAGCCGGCTTCGTCTCGATGCTGAAATCTTCACGAGGAACCCACATGAAACGCATCACTTCCCTCTGCACCGCCGGCCTGCTGACTCTGGGCGCAGGTGCCGCCGGCGCCACCGAACTGCTCGCACTGAGCGCCGATGGCACGCTGTACAAGGTCGATGTCGCCAGCCTCAAGGTCACTGCCAGCATGGCGGTCAGCGGCGCCAGCGACCTGCGCGGCCTGGATGTGCGCCCCGCCAACGGTCAGCTCTATGCCCTGAGCGGCACCGATCAGCTCTACACCCTCGACGCCGCCAGCGGTCAGGCGACCGCAGGCAGCAAACTGCAAACCGCGCTGTCAGGCAGCGGCCAGGCCGTGGTCGACTTCAACCCGGTGGCCGACCGCCTGCGCCTGCTCGGCCCGGACGGCACCAGCCTGCGGGTGAATGTCGATACCGGTGAAGTGGCCGTGGACGGCAAGCTCGCCTACGCCGCCGACGGCCCTTACGCCGGTCAGCAGCCCAAGGTGGTCGCCGGCGCCTACACCAATGCCTATGCCGGCACGCAAAGCACCGCGCTGTACAACATCGACCTGGCCAGCGCCGGCCTGATGCTGCAGAACCCGCCAAACGACGGCGTGCAGCAACTGGTCGGCAAGGTCGCCGATGGCCTAGAGGCGGCCGCCATGGATATCGCCAGCGATGGCAAGGGTGGCAACACCGCCTACGTGCTGACCGGCAAGACCCTGCATCAGCTCGATCTGGCCAGCGGCAAGCCCACCACCCTGGGAGAGGTGGCCGAGCTGCCGGACGGCATCATCGACATCGCCGTACTGCCGGCGCAGTGAGCATGAAAAAAGGCTGCGCCCGATGAGCGCAGCCTTTCGTTCAGGCCCTGGCTGCAACCCGCCCTCACTGCTTGGCGAAGACCTCGTCGAACAGATCGTTCATCGCCTTGAAGGCCCGCGCGGCCACCACCGGGTGGTATTCGTTGCGCCCCGGCACGTTGGCCTTGGGGTTGGTGAACGAGTGCACCGCGCCGCCGTAGCTGACCAGTTGCCAGTCGGTCTTGGCCGCCTTCATTTCGGCGATGAAGCCGTCGACCTGCTCCTGCGGCACGGCCGGATCATCGGCACCGTGCAGCACCAGCACCGGCGCCTGAATGTTCTTCGCATCACTCGGGTTGGGCGTGTCCAGATTGCCGTGGAAGGACACGAAGCCCTTGAGCGGCGCGCCTGAACGCGCGAGTTCCAGCACCGTGCCGCCGCCGAAGCAGAAGCCGATGGCGCCGAGCCTGTCGAGATCCAGCGCCACCTCGCCGCTCTGCGCCTTGAGCACCTCGACCGCCGCCTGAGCACGCTTGCGCATCAGCGGACGATCGGCGCGCACGGCAGTGGCCGCGGCCCCCGCTTCTTCGGCGTTGCTCGGACGAATCGACTTGCCGTACATGTCGGCGACGAACACCACGTACTTGTCGCCCGCCGCACGGGCAGCCTTGGCCACGGTGTCCTCGTTCACCCCCATCCAGTTGGGCACGGCGAGCAGCCCCGGGCGCGGCGTGGTCACCGAGTCGTCGTATACCAGCACGCCTTCGAAAGCTTCGCCCTCGATCTCGTAGGCAATCGTCTTGGTCACGACAGCCGCGTCGGCAAGACCGGCGAATGCGGCGCATAACAGGGGAACCAGTGTCTTCTTCTGCATGGAGAGGCCTTCCTTCGCAAGGGTTGGCCCCTAAACATAGCCCTGCAACCGGCGATGACCAAGCCGCGGGGGCACGGGTTTGACACAGGACGTGTCAGAGTACCCCCAAGCCCGGTCCAGTGTATTTCCGCACTAGCCAGGGCAAGCGCCTGGCGAACGCTTGCGCCATCTGCGGCACTGGCTCGTTTGTCCTGCAAGAGTGCGCAGAGCCATAAAAAAGCCCGCCGAAGCGGGCTTTTCTACAGCGTGGCCAGTCAGGCGGACAGTTCCACCAGCAGTTTGTTCAAGCGCTGCACATAAGCGGCCGGGTCCTTCAAGCTGTCGCCGGCGGCCAGCGCGGCCTGATCGAAGAGGATGTGTGTCAGGTCGACGAAACGGTCTTCGTCGGCCTCGGCATCCAGTCGCTCGATCAGCGGGTGGCTCGGGTTGAACTCGAAGATCGGCTTGGACTCGGGCACCTTCTGTCCGCTGGCCTCGAGAATCTGGCGCATCTGCAGACCCAGGTCCTGATCGCCGATGGCGAGGATCGCCGGCGAATCGGTCAGGCGATGCGACACGCGCACCTCCTTGACCTGTTCACCCAGCGCGCCTTTAAGACGCTCGATCAACCCTTCCTTGGCCTTGGCCACCTCTTCCTGGGCCTTCTTGTCCTCTTCCGAGTCCAGCTTTCCCAGGTCCAGGTCGCCACGGGCCACGTCGACGAACTGCTTGCCGTCGAACTCGGTCAGGTAGCTCATCAGCCACTCGTCGATGCGGTCGGTGAGCAGCAGCACTTCGATGCCCTTCTTGCGGAAGACTTCCAGGTGCGGGCTGTTCTTGATCTGCGCGTAGGATTCGCCGGTGAGGTAGTAGATCTTGTCCTGACCGTCCTTGACCCGGCCCAGGTAGTCGGCCAGCGACACCGACTGCTCGTCGCCCTCGCCGGCGGTGGAGGCGAAGCGCAAGAGACCGGCGATCTTCTCCTTGTTGGCGAAGTCTTCCGCCGGGCCTTCCTTGAGCACCTGGCCGAAGGCCTTCCAGAACGCCTTGTATTCTTCGGGCTTGTCCTTGGCCAGCTTCTCCAGCATGTCCAGTACGCGCTTGGTCAGCGCCGACTTCATCGAGTCGATCACCGGGTCCTTCTGCAGGATCTCGCGGGAAACGTTCAGCGACAGGTCGTTGGAATCCACCACGCCCTTGATGAAGCGCAGGTACAGCGGCAGGAACTCGTCGGCCTGGTCCATGATGAACACGCGCTGCACGTAGAGCTTGAGGCCCTTGGGCGCTTCGCGATGGTACAGATCGAACGGAGCGCGACTCGGCACATAGAGCAGCGAGGTGTATTCCAGCTTGCCCTCGACCTTGTTGTGGCTCCAGGTCAGCGGGTTCTCGAAGTCATGGGCGACGTGCTTGTAGAACTCCTGGTATTCCTCGTCCTTGACCTCGGCACGCGGGCGGGTCCACAGGGCACTGGCGCGGTTGACGGTTTCCCACTCGACCTCGGCCGGCTTGTCCTTCTCCTCACCGTAGTGCTCTTTCGGCAGTTCGATGGGCAGCGCGATATGGTCGGAGTACTTCTTGACGATGTTGCGCAGGCGCCAGCCGTCGGCGAACTCTTCTTCGCCAGCTTTCAGGTGCAGGACGATGCGAGTACCGCGCTCGGCCTTGTCGACGGTGGCGACCTCGAACTCGCCCTCGCCTTGCGACGCCCAGTGCACGCCCTCGGCGGCCGACAGGCCGGCACGACGGGTGAAGACGTCCACCTTGTCGGCGACGATAAAGGCCGAGTAGAAGCCCACACCGAACTGACCGATAAGGTGCGAATCCTTCTTCTGATCGCCGGAGAGGTTCTTGAGGAAGTCGGCGGTACCGGACTTGGCGATGGTGCCCAGATGCGCGATGACTTCATCGCGGCTCATGCCGATGCCGTTGTCTTCGAGGGTGACGGTCTTGGCGTCCTTGTCGAAGCTCAGGCGAATTTTCAGCTCGGCGCCGCCTTCGAGCAGCTCGGGCTTGGCCAGCGCCTCGAAACGCAGCTTGTCGGCGGCGTCGGAGGCGTTGGAGATCAACTCGCGCAGGAAGATTTCCTTGTTCGAGTACAGCGAATGGATCATCAGGTGCAGCAGCTGCTTCACCTCGGTCTGGAAGCCCAGGGTCTCTTTTTGAGTTTCCACACTCATGGTCGTCTAACTCCACATGCAGGACTATGCCGCGCGAGCGGCGGATGTCCTGCAGATGGGGGCAGTACGATCAATTTCAAGGGCTTAGGGTTCGAGCAGCTCCAGACGGCCGATTTCTTCCGGTTGGAAACTGAAGCTGGCCTGCCCGCCGCCACTGCCCATCTGCTGGGCCAGACGAATGCTGCCGTCGGCATCGATGCCGACGAAACGCCCCTCAACGGTGCCGCCACTGGCGCGGCTCAGGCGCATGCTGAGGTTACGGTACTGCTCGGGATTGCGTTGCAGACGCGCCAGGCTGAAGCGCTGGCGTCGGTCTGCCGGGCGACTGACGCGCTCCTCTGCAGGCGCAGCTTCAATCTGCGACGCAGGCGGCGCCTCGGCCACGGCCGGCAGCGGCGCGAAGCGATCGCCCTCGACCGCCCAGCCCTGTGCCGGGCGCTTGTGCAGACGAATCGGCAGGCGTTCACTGCGCTGGTCGATCAGCGCTTCGACCTGCAGCTCCAGACTGTCGCCTTCGAAGGTGAACGGTGGCACTTTCAGCTCACGCACGTCACGGCTGGCGAAGCGCCTCTGCAGGTAGTCCTGCAGCACGTGGGCGATGGTGTCGCGCGAGTCGAAACTGCGATCCACGTCGTCGCCCACATAACGCAGCCGATCGCTGTACAGCTCCACACGGCCGCTCAGGCTGGTCTTGAACCGCGGCGGCAGGACCAGATGGAAGTCGCCCACCAGACGATTGGGCGCCTGCGGCCGCAGATCCAGATGCAGGGTATAGCCGCGGCTCAGGCGCCGTGCCTCGGGCAGATCCTGCTCCGGCAGCAGCCAGCTCAGTTCCACCTCCGGCAACTGGCCTTCGTCCTGCGGCAACACGTCGACGCGCACCGCACCGCTTGCCGGCTGCGGCAGACGAATGCTCAGTTCGCGCTGGGCGAAGAAATCCAGGCCTTCACGCAGGCTCAGCACGCCATCGATCAACTCGCCCTGCTGCGGACGGAAGGGCTGCCCGTTGAGCTGGCCGGAAAGCTCGATGGCCAGCTCGGCCGGCTCCTGCACCTCGGGCTTGAGCCAGTCGAGACGCACGATGGCCGCCAGACGCTCGGCGTCCTTGCTGGCCAGCAGGGTCAGACCCACCACTAGGGGGATCACCCCCAGCCCCACCAGCATCATCGCGCTGCGTGCCCGCGCCCAGTGACGCAGGATATAGATCAGGGTGATCGGTGGAATCAGACTGCCCCAGCCCCACAGCAGGCTGGTACCGAAGGCCCGCATGACCAGCCAGACCAGCCCGGCCAGCATCAACAGCAGGCCACCGATTATCAGCAACGCATCCATCCAGAGTTTCCTTGTGATTATTGCCGCGCGCTGCCCGGCCCACCGGCCTGCTTAAGGCTCATCGACCTTGAAGTGGGCGCGAGCGGTGGCGATAGGTTCGGTCTGGGTGGTCTGCCAGGCGGTGATCGCCACGTTGGCGACGCGTCGCCCCTGGCGCCAGACCTGGCATTGCGCGTAGGTGTCACGATAATGGCCGGCGCGCAGGTAATCTATCGAGAAGTCGATGATTTTCGGCAAATGTGGAATGCCCATGAACATCAGCAGATGAAGCATGGCCGCATGCTCCATGAAACCGGCGATCACCCCGCCGTGCAGGGCCGGCAGCACCGGGTTGCCGATGCAGTCGCGGTTGGCCGGCAGGCGAAAGACCATGTCATCGCCCAGGCGCAGGCATTCGATGCCCAGCAGCTTGGCGTAGGGGATCAGGTTGATCAGCGGGTCGTAGTCGTTCTGCTGGTGCGCGCGCGCCACCAGTTGTTCCAGATTCAGTTCGCTCATGCCGCACCGCCCTGCTGAATGTTCTGCTTGAGCCCACCGGCGCCCTGCGCTGCCTTGCCCATGCGCATGAAGGTCCCAACCACATGGGCGATCGGCTGCTCGGGATCGTCCTGATAGGCATAGCCGCGGGTGAAGATCACGTTGGGGGTGACGCGGTAGCACTCGGCAAAGCCGAACACATCCTTGCCGGGCTCGGCCGGGTGCATGTAGTCGATGCGCAGATCCAGGGTCGGGCAGATCTCGAACTCCGGCAGCACGCAGACGGTGGAGATGCCGCAGGTGGTGTCCATCAGCGTGGTGATGGCGCCACCGTGGATCACCCCGGTGTCCGGGTTGCCGACGATGTGCGCGGCATAGGGCAGACGCAGGGTCAGGCCGCGACTGTCGGCCCCCTGCACGCTCATGCCCAGCACCTGGCAATGGCGCAGGGCAGAAAGAAAGCGCTGGGCGCGCTCGAGGATGGTGTTTTCCGACATGACGGCGACCTGGACGGGGGTAAATGCGATAAGGCCGCGCATGATACCTTGCGCCAGGCCGCGCTTCAGCCCCGGCGTGGCCCAGCGTGCAGCCTGTCGCGCCTGCAGGTGCAGTTGAACTTAATGTAAAACCTGAAGTTCAAAGCCCTATGAATGACGAAAGCCATACATGGAGGCTCAACGATGAAAAAGACTCTGCCGTTCGCCCTGCTCCTGGTTGCAGGCCTCGGACTCGCCGCTTGCGACAAGAAGGAAGAGGAGAGATCTCAGGCTCCAGCGGCGCCCGCGACGGAAGCGCAGCCAGCAGCTCCCGCCCCCGCCCCGGAACCGCCGCTGCCGGAAACCAATGAGCCGGTCCCGCAGGACGACATGCCGGGCACCGACGAGCCGGGCGCCAACGCTCCGCTGAGCTCCCCGGAAGGTCAGCCCGAGCAGAACCAATAAAGGTTCAGCACCCGAGCAAACGACAAGGCCCGCCTAGCGCGGGCCTTGTCGCATCACAGCGCCGGGCTGAGCATCAGCAAGAGGCTGCAGAGCAGGCCGACAACCCAGACCAGGCTGCGCTGCCAGTGCAGGTCGTACCAGTAGAACAGCAGATACAGCACCCGGCTGACCACGAAGACGATGGCCAGCAGGTCGATCAGAAAGCCGTAGGTCTGGGTGACATGCGCCATCAGCACGCCGACGGCGAATAGGGGAAACGCTTCGATGCTGTTCAGATGCGCGGCCAGCGCACGGGCACCGAAGCCGGTCAGGCGTGCCTGTTGCGCGCGTGGATGGTGATTGTCGTAACGACCGCCGCCCTCCTCGGCCATGGCCTTGGCCACCGGCGCCTTGGCGATGAAGATCAGCAAGGCGCTGATGAAGACGCACCAGAACGGAATGCTCATTCACTCTTCTCCTTGGCCACCTCGGCGGCCGGCGTTGGGGTATAGACCATTACTTCCAGAACGTCCGAGTGGAACTCACGGCGATACAGCACCACGACCACACCGGCGGTGACCAGCATGAAGAACCAGGGGTTGATGAACCAGGCCAGGGTCGCCATGCCGAAATAGTAGGCGCGCAGGCCGAAGTTGAACTGGTTGGCGGCCATCGAGATCACCCGCGCGGTGCGCTCGGCGAAGGCCTTGCGTTCCTGCTCGGTGACATGCCGCTCGCCCACCATCGGCGCCGAGCCCACCAGCACGGCGGCGAAGTTGTACTGGCGCATGCACCAGCTGAAGGTGAAGAAGGCGTAGACGAAGATGATGCCCAGGCACAGGAGCTTGATTTCCGACAGTCCGCGACTGGCCTGCTGCACGAACGGAATGTCGGCCAGCAGCGACAGGGCGCGGTCGGAGGCGCCCAGGACGGTGAGGATACCGGCCAGGATGATCAGGGTGCTGGAGGCGAAGAAGGACGCGTTGCGCTCGAGGTTGCCGATCACGTTGGCGTCGGCGATGCGGTTGTCGCGCAGCAGCATGCGGCGCATCCAGTCCTCACGGTACAGATGCAGGACGCTGGCCAGACAGGGTGTGGTTTGCCCCTTCCAGGAGGCGTAGCGGGTATAGCCGCCCCAGCAGAAGATGAACCAGAGTGCGGCCAGAAAATGCGGCAGGTATTGATCGCTGATGGGCATGCCAACTCCTTGTAGGACTGCCGCGAATTATAGCCAGGCACCTTGCTTCGGGGTCGACAAAAAAGGCCGCCTTGTGGGCGGCCCTTGTGTTGGAAGCGCGACTCAGGCGGTTGCGCTCTGACGCAGCGCGAGGATGCGATCCAGCGCCACGACCAGCACCAGCGTCACCGCCACCGGCAGCAGCCAGCCCAGGCTCTGACCGGCCAGCGGCAGCTGCCCGAACCAGGCGGGAACCTTGTCGGCCCAGGGGGTCGCGGCAACACCGTCAGCCACACCGAAGATCAGCGTAACGGCCATCACCGGCACGAAGACCAGCGACTGGGAAACCCACAGGCGATTGGCCAGGCTCAGGGCGACCAGCACGATGGCCAGCGGATACAGACCGACCAGCACCGGGATGGAGAAGCTGATCAGCTGGGTCAGGCCCTGGTTGGCCACCACCAGACTGAACAGACCGAAGGCGATCACCACGCTGCGATAGGAAACCGGCAGCAGCTTGCTGAAGAACTCGCCGCAAGCGGTCAACAGGCCTACCGCCGTGGTCAGGCACGCCAGGGTGATGACCACGGCCAGCAACAGGCTGCCGGTGGTGCCGAAGGTGTGCTGTACGTAGGTGGTCAGCACCTGCACGCCGTTCTGCGCATCGCCCGCGATGCCCTGGCTGGTGGCGCCGAGGTAGAACAGCGCCAGGTACACCAGCGACAGGCCGATGGCGGCGATGATGCCGGCGATCACCGAATAACGGGTCACCAGGCCGGCGTCGCTGACACCGCGGTCACGAATGGCACTGGCGATGACGATACCGAAGACCAGCGCGCCCAGGGTATCCATGGTCAGGTAGCCCTGCAGGAAGCCTTGCACCAGCGGCGTCTCGCGATAGCTCTCGGCAGCCGTGCCGATCTCGCCGGCCGGTGCGAACAGGGCCGCGCCGCCCAGCACCAGCAGCGCCGCCAGCAGTACCGGGGTGATGAACTTGCCGATGCGATCGACCAGTTGTCCCGGATTGAGCGAAAGGAACAGCACGGCCGCGAAATACACCAGGGTGTAGATCAGCAGCGGCGCGCCTTCGTTACCGGTGAATGGCGCGATGCCCATCTCGAACGACACCACGGCGGTACGCGGGGTGGCGAACAGCGGGCCGATGGCCAGGTACACCGCCACCGCCAGGGTTGCGCCGGCGATCTTGCCCAGCGGCGCGGTGAGCAGATCCATACCGCCACCGACACGAGCCAGGGCGACCACCGTCAGCAACGGCAGGCCGACGCCGGTCAGGAGAAAGCCCAGTGCCGCCGGCAGCAGGTTATCCCCCGCCGCCAGGCCCGCGCTGGGCGGGAAGATGATGTTGCCGGCGCCGAGGAACAGCGCAAAAGTCATGAAGCCGAGGGCCAGGAGGTCCGAGCCTTGCAAACGAGTCATAAAGGGAAATACCACGAACAGGAAATCGAAGAGTTGCGGGGTTTCCTTGAGGGATCGGGGAAACGTCGCCCGAGCGTTTGGCTCGAACCACTAAAGGCATCGCCAGGCGCTTGTGACGCCACGGACACGGTAAGGCGCGGATACTAACGAAAACTGCCGGTCAGCAGCACAGTTGGCGGACGAGCTGTCGAACTGGCGCAACTGGCTGTCGCATGCTCGACAGTCACGCGGCTTTGGCAGCAACTGCCCTGCCCGCCCCGGGCTTACGCATATGCTGATAGATCCAGCCTGTAGGGGGCTCGGTCCCTTTGCATATGCCATCTGGTGCGCACAGCGCACCCTACGGACCGTCGGTACAGGTAACGCGGCAACTGCTCTGCAGACAAACAAAAAGGCCACCCGAAGGTGGCCTTTTTGCGAGGGTCAGAAACGCTTAGGCGTTCTTGACTTCCCAACCGGTCAGCTCGGCCAGGGCCTTGCCGATGTCAGCCAGGGAACGCACGGTTTTCACACCGGCGTCCTGCAGCGCAGCGAACTTCTCGTCTGCAGTGCCCTTGCCGCCGGAGATGATGGCGCCAGCGTGGCCCATGCGCTTGCCGGGAGGAGCGGTCACACCAGCGATGTAGGAAACCACCGGCTTGGTGACGTTGGCCTTGATGAAGGCAGCCGCTTCTTCCTCGGCCGAACCGCCGATCTCACCGATCATGACGATCGCTTCGGTCTTCGGATCTTCCTGGAACAGCTTCAGGATATCGATGAAGTTGGAGCCCGGGATGGGGTCACCGCCGATGCCCACGCAGGTGGACTGGCCGAAGCCGGCGTCGGTGGTCTGCTTCACGGCTTCATAGGTCAGGGTGCCGGAACGCGACACGATGCCTACTTTGCCCGGCAGGTGGATGTGACCCGGCATGATGCCGATCTTGCACTCGCCGGGAGTGATCACGCCCGGGCAGTTCGGGCCGATCAGGCGTACGCCCAGCTCGTCGCACTTGACCTTGGCTTCCAGCATGTCGATGGTCGGGATGCCTTCGGTGATGCAGACGATCAGCTTGATGCCGCCGTTGGCCGCTTCCAGGATCGAGTCCTTGCAGAACGGAGCCGGAACGTAGATCACCGACGCTTCAGCGCCAGTGGCTTCCACGGCTTCCTTGACGGTGTTGAACACCGGCAGGCCCAGGTGAGTGCTACCACCCTTGCCCGGAGTCACGCCGCCGACCATCTTGGTGCCGTAGGCGATGGCTTGTTCGCTGTGGAAGGTGCCCTGCGAGCCGGTGAAGCCCTGGCAGATGACCTTGGTGTCTTTGTTGATCAGGATGCTCATTACTTACCCTCCGCGGCCTTGACGACCTGCTGGGCAGCGTCGGTCAGGCTGGTTGCCGCGATGATGTTCAGACCGCTGTCAGCCAGGACCTTGGCGCCCAGCTCGGCGTTGTTACCTTCCAGGCGGACGACCACCGGGATCTTCACGCCGACTTCCTTCACGGCGCCGATGATGCCTTCGGCAATCATGTCGCAACGAACGATACCGCCGAAGATGTTCACCAGAACGGCTTTGACGTTGTCATCGGAGAGGATGATCTTGAACGCTTCGGTCACGCGCTCTTTGGTCGCGCCACCACCTACGTCGAGGAAGTTGGCCGGCTGACCGCCGTGCAGGTTGACGATGTCCATGGTGCCCATGGCCAGGCCGGCACCGTTGACCATGCAACCGATGTTGCCTTCCAGCGCGACGTAGTTCAGTTCCCACTTCTGCGCATGGGCTTCACGCGGATCGTCCTGGGACGGGTCGTGCATGGCGCGCAGCTTGGGCTGACGGTACATGGCGTTGGAGTCGATGTTGATCTTGGCGTCCAGGCAGTGCAGGTTGCCGTCAGCCTTGATCACCAGCGGGTTCACTTCCAGCAGAGCCAGGTCGTAGTCCTGGAACAGCTTGGCCAGGCCAACGAAGATGTGGGTGAACTGCTTGACCTGATCGCCTTCCAGACCCAGCTGGAAAGCCAGCTCGCGGCCCTGGTACGGCTGAGCGCCGACCAGCGGATCGATGGTGGCCTTGAGGATCTTCTCAGGGGTTTCGTGGGCCACTTTCTCGATGTCCACGCCACCTTCGGTGGAAGCCATGAACACGATGCGACGGCTGGAGCGGTCCACGACGGCGCCCAGGTACAGCTCCTTGGCGATGTCGGTGCAGGATTCGACCAGGATTTTGCTGACCGGCTGACCGTTGGCGTCAGTCTGGTAGGTCACCAGACGCTTGCCCAGCCAGTTGGCGGCGAAGGCCTTGGCGTCTTCTTTGCTCTTGACCAGCTTTACGCCACCGGCTTTGCCGCGGCCACCAGCGTGGACCTGAGCCTTGACGACCCACTCGCTGCCGCCGATTTTTTCGCAGGCTTCTGCGGCTTCTTCGGGGGTGTCTACCGCGAAGCCCTTGGATACGGGCAGGCCGTATTCAGCGAACAGCTGCTTACCCTGATACTCGTGAAGATTCATGCTTGTCTACCGTCTTCGTTTAGGTATTGCGCATTCGGCGCTGTACTTGTGATACCGCGCCACCTGTGACTGCCGAAGCAGTCCGTCGGGCTTTCCGCCGCGAGACGAACTCGACGCGGGCCATCCGACGTGGTTCTGCTTGCAAACACCGCCGCAGCGATGGGGCGATTGCACGACGCCCCGCCTACCCGGCGGCTTACAACAATTTGCGTGGCCGCACGAGGCGGCCACTTGTGACGCTTAGCGCTTCTTGCGGTTGGCGATGTGGATCGCGCCACCGTTGACCGCCAGGGCCGCTTCGTGCAGCGCCTCGGACAGGGTCGGGTGGGAGAAGACCATCATGCCCAGGTCTTCGGCGCTGGTGCCGAATTCCATGCCGATCGCGCCCTGCTGCACCAGTTCGGCAGCGCTTGGGCCGATCACGTGAACGCCCAGTACGCGGTCGGTGTTGGCGTCAGCGATGACCTTGACCAGACCACCGGTGTCGTTGGCAGCCATGGCGCGGCCGCTGGCGGCGAACGGGAAGGTACCGACGTTGACGGCAACGCCTTCGGCCTTCAGTTGCTGCTCGGTCTTGCCGACCCATGCGATTTCCGGGTGGGTGTAGATCACGGACGGGATCAGGTCGTAGTTCATCTGCGCCTTGTGGCCGGCGATGCGCTCGGCAACCATCACGCCCTCTTCCGAGGCCTTGTGCGCGAGCATGGCGCCGCGAACCACGTCACCGATGGCGTATACGCCCGGAACGCTGGTTTCGCACTGGTCGTTGACGAAGATGAAGCCACGCTCGTCCAGATCCACGCCGCTGTCGGCAGCCAGCAGATCGGTGGTCACCGGGCGACGGCCAACGGCCACGATCAGCTTGTCGAAGGTCATCTTCTGCTCGCCATTGGCGTCGGTGAAGGTGACGGTAACCTGCTTCTTCTTGACTTCGCTGGCGGTGACGCGCGCGCCCAGGCGGATGTCCAGGCCCTGCTTGGTCAGGGTCTTCTGGGCTTCCTTGGCGATCTGCTCATCGGCAGCGGCAAGGAACTTGTCCATGGCTTCCAGCACGGTCACTTCCGAGCCCAGGCGAGCCCATACCGAGCCCAGTTCCAGACCGATCACGCCCGCGCCGATGACGCCCAGCTTCTTCGGTACGCTCTGGAATTCCAGGGCGCCGGTGGAGTCGACGATCACGTCCTGATCGACCGGTGCCGGCGGGATCTCGACCGGCTTGGAGCCGGAGGCGATGATCACATGAGCGCCTTCGACCACCTGGGTCTTGCCGTCGATACCGGTGACTTCAACCTGCTTGCCGGCCAGCAGCTTGCCGTGGCCTTCCAGCAGGGTCACACCGTTGGCCTTGAACAGCGCGCCGATGCCGCCGGTCAGGTTCTTAACGATGTTGGCCTTGCGACCGATCATCGCCGGCACGTCGATGGTCACGCCCTTGGCTTCGATACCGTGTACGGCGAAGCCTTCTTTCGCTTCATGGTACTTCCAGGAGCTGTCCAGCAGCGCCTTGGAGGGAATGCAACCGACGTTCAGGCAGGTACCGCCGAGGGCGATCTTGCCGTCCTTGCCCTGGTACTTCTCGATGCAGGCAGTCTTCAGACCGAGTTGCGCTGCTTTGATGGCGGCTACGTAGCCACCAGGGCCGGCACCGATGACTACCACGTCGAATTTCTGGGTCATAACGTATTCCTTCTCGAATAAACCGGACGGCCCTGTGAACAGGGCCGCCGTGGAGGAGACTGGCTTTTAGATTTCCAGCAGCAGGCGAGCCGGATCTTCAAGCAAGTTCTTGATGGTCACCAGGAAGGTCACGGCTTCCTTACCATCGATCAGGCGGTGGTCGTAAGACAGCGCCAGATACATCATCGGACGGATCACCACCTGACCATTGATCGCCATCGGGCGCTGGATGATGTTGTGCATACCCAGGATCGCGGCCTGCGGCGGGTTGACGATCGGGGTCGACATCATCGAACCGAAAGTACCGCCGTTGGTAATGGTGAAGGTACCGCCAGTCATTTCTTCGATCGACAGCTTGCCGTCGCGCGCCTTCTTGCCGAAGGTGGCAATGCCGCTCTCGATTTCAGCCAGGCTCATCAGCTCGGCGTTGCGCAGCACCGGAACCACCAGGCCACGGTCGCTGGACACGGCAACACCGATGTCGGCGTAGCCGTGGTAAACGATGTCGTTGCCGTCGATCGAGGCGTTGACTGCCGGGAAGCGCTTCAGCGCCTCGGTAGCGGCCTTGACGAAGAACGACATGAAGCCCAGGCGCACGCCATTGTGGGACTTCTCGAACAGGTCCTTGTACTTCGAGCGCAGGGCCATGACTTCGGTCATGTCCACTTCGTTGAAGGTGGTCAGCATGGCCATGGAGGACTGCGCCTCGACCAGACGCTCGGCGATCTTGGCGCGCAGGCGGGTCATCGGCACGCGCTTCTCGGTACGGTCGCCGGTGGCGATTACCGGAGCTTCGGCGGCAGGAGCAGCGGCCGGCTTGGCCGGTGCGGCAGCCGGAGCGTTCTTCTTGGCTTCGACGGCAGCGACCACGTCTTCCTTGGTCACACGGCCGCCCTTGCCGGTGCCGGCGATGCTGTTCGGGTCGATGCCGTTCTCTTCGGCCAGCTTGCGCGCGGCCGGCGAGAGGATGGCGTCGTCACCAGCGGCGGCGGCCGGAGCAGCAGCCTGAGCCGGGGCGGCGGCAGCGGCCGGAGCGGCAGCCGGAGCAGCGGCGGCAGCGCCACCTTCGGTCAGCTTGCCCAGCAGTTCGTTGGAAAGAACGGTGTCGCCTTCGTTCTTGATGATTTCAGCCAGGACGCCGTCGGCCTCGGCCAGGACTTCGATCACCACCTTGTCGGTTTCGATGTCGACGATCAGCTCATCGCGCTTGACCGCTTCGCCCGGCTTCTTGTGCCAGGTAGCGACGGTGCCGTCGGCAACCGATTCCGGGAAGGTTGGGGCTTTGATCTCGATAGCCATTGTATGCGTTTCCTTAAATTCGGTTTTACCGCCAGGTGGCACCTGCCACCTGGCGGATGAAGGCGTTAAACAGTAAAGGCGTCCTGCAGCAGTTTTTCCTGCTGCTCGGCATGCATCGAGGCATAACCGCAAGCCGGCGCAGCCGAAGCCTCACGGCCCGCGTATTCGAGGAACAGGCCCTTCTTGTGCGCAGTGGCGACGCGACGCATGTGATGCTGACTGCAGTACCAGGCGCCCTGGTTCATCGGCTCTTCCTGACACCAGACGATGTGCTTGAGGTTCTTGTACGGCGCCAGTGCCTCGGCCAGATCCTCTTCCGGGAACGGATAGAGCTGCTCGATACGGATGATGGCGATGTCCTCGCGACCCTCGGCACGACGCTTCTCCAGCAGGTCGTAGTAGACCTTGCCGCTGCACAGGATCATGCGCTCGACCTTTTTCGGGTCCAGCGAATCGATCTCGCCGATGACGGTCTGGAAGGAGCCTTCGGCCAGATCTTCCAGGGTCGAGATGGCCAGCTTGTGACGCAGCAGCGACTTCGGCGTCAGCACCACCAGCGGCTTGCGCAGCGGACGGATCACCTGACGACGCAGCATGTGGTAGACCTGCGCCGGCGTGGTCGGTACGCAGACCTGCATGTTGTGCTCGGCGCACAGCTGCAGATAGCGCTCCAGACGTGCCGAGCTGTGCTCAGGCCCCTGCCCTTCATAGCCGTGCGGCAGCAGAACGGTCAGACCGCAGAGACGGCCCCACTTGTGCTCGCCACTGGAGATGAACTGGTCGAATACCACCTGGGCGCCGTTGGCGAAGTCGCCGAACTGAGCTTCCCAGATCACCAGCGCGTTCGGCGTGGTGGTGGCATAGCCGTATTCGAAGGCCAGAACCGCTTCCTCGGAGAGGTACGAATCGTACAGCTCGAACTTCGGCTGACCTTCGTACAGGTTCTTCAGCGGAACGTAGGTGGAGGCGTCCTTCTGGTTGTGCAGCACCGCATGACGGTGCGAGAAGGTACCGCGGCCGATGTCCTGACCGGTCATGCGGATCGGGTGACCTTCGACCAGCAGCGTGGCGTAAGCCATGGTCTCGGCGAAGCCCCAGTTGATCGGCAAGCCGCCCGCGCCCATCTTCTGACGGTCTTCGAGGATCTTCGCGACCTGACGCTGAACCAGGAAGCCTTCCGGAATTTCCAGCAGCTTGGCGGACAGATCCTGCAGGGTCTTCAGATCGAAACGGGTGTCGTGACGCGCGGTCCAGGCGTGGCCCAGATACGGACGCCAGTCGACGAACAGCTCCTTGTTCGGCTCCTTGACCAGGCTCTTGACCACGTGCTGGCCGTTGTCCAGCGCGGTACGGTAGTCGTCGATCTTGGCCTGCACGTCGTCGCTGCTCTGCACGCCAGCGGCAACCAGGGCGTCGGCGTAGAGCTCACGGGTGGTGCGCTGCTTGGCGATCTGCTGATACATCAGCGGCTGGGTGCCGTTCGGCTCGTCGGCCTCGTTGTGGCCGCGGCGGCGGTAGCAGACCAGGTCGATGACCACGTCGCGCTTGTACTGCATGCGGTAGTCGACGGCCAGCTGGGTGACGAACAGCACGGCTTCCGGATCATCGCCATTCACGTGGAAGATCGGCGCCTGGATCATCTTCGCCACGTCGGTGGCGTATTCGGTCGAGCGCGCATCTTCCGGACGGCTGGTGGTGAAGCCAACCTGGTTGTTGATCACGATGTGGATGGTGCCGCCCGTCTTGTAGCCACGGGTCTGCGACATCTGGAAGGTTTCCATGACCACGCCCTGACCGGCGAATGCCGCGTCACCGTGGATGGAAATCGGCAGCACCTTGTCGCCGGTGGCGTCGTTGCGACGATCCTGACGGGCACGCACGGAACCCTCGACCACCGGGGAAACGATTTCCAGGTGCGAGGGGTTGAACGCCAGCGCCAGGTGCACTTCGCCACCCGGGGTCATGACGTTGGAGGAGAAGCCCTGGTGGTACTTCACGTCGCCGGACGACAGGCCTTCGGTCTTCTTGCCTTCGAACTCGTCGAACAGGTCGCGCGGGTTCTTGCCGAAGGTGTTGACCAGAACGTTCAGACGGCCGCGGTGGGCCATGCCGATGACCACTTCCTTGGTGCCGTAGGAACCCGAGCGCTGGATGATCTCGTCCAGCAGCGGGATCAGACTCTCGCCACCTTCCAGACCGAAACGCTTGGTGCCCGGGTACTTGGTGCCCAGGTACTTCTCCAGGCCTTCGGCAGCGGTGACGCGCTCGAGGATGTGGGCGCGCACCTCGGGAGAGAACTGCGGACGACCGCGCACGCTCTCCAGGCGCTGGGCGAACCAGTTGCGCTGGCCGGAGTCGACGATGTGGGTGAACTCGGCGCCGATGGTGCGACAATATGTCTGCTGCAGCGCGTCGCGGATTTCACGTAGCGTTGCCTCTTCCTTGCCGATGTACAGCTCGCCGGTACGGAACGTGGTGTCCAGGTCTGCGTCGGTCAGGCCGTAGTGATTGATCGACAGATCAGACGGCGCAGTGCGCACCCACAGACCCAGAGGGTCGAGCTGGGCGGCCTGATGGCCACGCATGCGGTAGGCCTGGATCAGGCGCAGCACTTCCACCTGCTTCTTTTCGTGCTCGCTGCTGACGGCCCCGGCGGAAACCGGCTGGGCACGACGCGAATTCTTGGCGAGCAGGACGAAATGATCGCGAATGGTCGAATGCGATACGTCCGTTGCAGCGCTGCCGTCGGTCGGCAACTTCTGGAAGTAAGTGCGCCATTCTTCTGGCACAGCGTTGGGATCGTGCAGGTAGAGCTCGTAGAGCTCTTCCACGTAGGCAGCGTTGCCACCGGATAGGTGGGCACTGTCCCACATGCGCTGCATCACGCTTTCTTGCATGCTTGGTCACCCTCGGTAAGGGGACACCACCGGCGTGAATACCGCATGGCTCCAATCAAAGTCATCTTGCTGCGACTCGGATCAAGCCACTTGGGTTCCCGCAGATAGTCCGGGTACCAGCCCGGATGCCCCTGCTGGTCGTCATATTTTTCGAGTATGAGCCGCGGCTTTGTGGGCTGCGGCTCTGGCTTTTGCTGCATTACCGGCCGGAGCCGGCAATGCAGGTGTTACGGGTACAGCAACTTGCGAATCAGGTACCGCTCTGCAGCAGCATGTTGCGCACGTGGCCGATTGCCTTGGTCGGGTTCAGACCCTTCGGGCACACGTTGACGCAGTTCATGATGCCGCGGCAGCGGAACACGCTGAACGGATCGTCCAGCGAAGCCAGACGCTCGGCGGTCTTGGTGTCGCGGCTGTCGGCCAGGAAACGATAGGCCTGCAGCAGCGCAGCGGGACCGAGGAACTTGTCCGGGTTCCACCAGAACGACGGGCAGCTGGTCGAGCAGCAGGCGCACAGGATGCACTCGTACAGACCGTCGAGCTTCTCGCGCTCTTCCGGCGACTGCAGACGCTCGATGGCCGGAGCCGGCGTGTCGTTCTGCAGGAACGGCTGCACCTTCTCGTACTGCTTGTAGAAGATGCTCATGTCGACGACCAGGTCACGAATGACCGGCAGACCCGGCAGCGGACGAATCACCAGCTTGCCACCTTTCAGCCCCGCTGCAGACAGCGGGGTGATGCAGGCCAGGCCGTTCTTGCCGTTGATGTTCATGCCGTCGGAGCCGCATACGCCCTCGCGGCAGGAGCGACGATAGGAGAAACCTTCGTCCTGCTCCTTGATCAGCGCCAGCACGTCCAGGACCATGATGTCCTTGCCGCCGGTGTCGATCTGGAAGTCCTGCATGAACGGAGCCGCGTCCTTCTCCGGGTTGTAGCGATAAACACTGACTTGCAACATATCAGTCACCCTTAATAAGTCCGAACCTTGGGTTCAAACGCCGGAACGGTCTTCGGCGCGAAGTTGACAGCACGCTTGGCCACGCGCTTCTCGCCTGGGAAGTACAGGGAGTGGCACAGCCAGTTCTGGTCATCGCGCTCTTCGAAGTCTTCACGAGCGTGGGCGCCACGGGACTCTTTACGAGCCTCGGCCGCGACCGCGGTCGCTTCGGCGACTTCGAGCAGGTTTTGCAGTTCCAGCGCTTCGATACGCGCAGTGTTGAACGCCTGGCTCTTGTCGGAGATCTTCACCTTGGCGATACGCTCGCGCAGGTCGGCCAGTTGTTGGATGCCCTTCTGCATGTATTCGCCGGTACGGAATACACCGAAGTAGTTCTGCATGCACTGTTGCAGCTCGCGCTTGAGCGGCGCGACTTCTTCGCCGGTGCTGCGCTCGTTGACGCCAGCCAGGCGGGCCAGCGACTGCTCGATGTCGGTTTCGCTGGCGCCACGCACCTCGACACCTTCCTTGAGCGCTTTTTCCAGGTGCAGACCGGCAGCGCGGCCGAATACCACTAGGTCCAGCAGCGAGTTGCCGCCCAGACGGTTGGCACCGTGCACCGATACGCAGGCGACTTCACCCACGGCGAACAGACCTTCGATGATCTTGTCGTTGCCGTTGGCGTCCTGGGTGATGGCCTGACCATGAATATTGGTGGCAACGCCGCCCATCATGTAGTGGCAGGTCGGGATGACCGGAACCGGCGCGACCACAGGGTCGACGTGGGCAAAGGTCTTGGACAGTTCGCAGATGCCCGGCAGGCGGCTGTGCAGCACTTCTTCGCCGAGGTGATCGAGCTTGAGCAGTACGTGGTCCTTGTTCGGGCCACAGCCGTTGCCGGCGATCACTTCCTTGACCATGGAGCGGGCGACCACGTCGCGGCCGGCCAGGTCTTTGGCGTTAGGGGCGTAACGCTCCATGAAGCGCTCGCCATGGGCGTTGATCAGGTAACCACCCTCGCCACGGCAGCCTTCGGTAACCAGAACACCGGCGCCGGCGATACCGGTCGGGTGGAACTGCCACATTTCGATGTCCTGCACCGGCACGCCGGCACGCAGGGCCATGCCCACGCCGTCGCCGGTGTTGATCAGGGCGTTGGTGGTGGAGGCGTAGATACGACCGGCACCGCCAGTGGCCAGCACCACGGCCTTGGAACGGATGTAGACGGTTTCGCCAGTCTCGATGCAGATGGCGATGATGCCGACGATGGCGCCGTCCTGGTTCTTCACCAGGTCAACGGCATACCACTCGTTGAGGAACGAGGTGCCAGCCTTCAGGTTCGCCTGGTACAGGGTGTGCAGCAGCGCGTGACCGGTACGGTCGGCAGCGGCGCAGGTACGGGCAGCCTGGGTCGGATTGTCCGGACCCTTGGACTGGCCGCCGAACGGGCGCTGATAGATGCGGCCCTGCTCGGTACGGGAGAACGGCAGCCCCATGTGCTCGAGCTCGAACACGGCCTCCGGGCCGACGGAACACATGTATTCGATAGCGTCCTGGTCGCCGATGTAGTCGGAACCCTTGACGGTATCGTACATGTGCCAGCGCCAATCGTCGTTCGGGTCGGCCGAAGCGATGGCGCAGGTGATGCCACCCTGAGCGGAAACGGTGTGCGAACGAGTCGGGAACACCTTGGTGACCACGGCAGTCTTGTGGCCGCCCTGGGCCAGTTGCAGCGCAGCACGCATGCCGGCGCCGCCGCCACCTACGATGATGGCGTCATAGGAAAGAGTACGGATGCTAGCCATGAATCAGAAACCCCACAGAATCTGCACGCCCCAGACGAACATCGCGAACATCGCGATGCCGCACACGGCCTGGAACAGGAAACGCACACCAGTCGCCCACTTGCCCAGCGCCATCGGCGTCAGGTAGTCGGTGGAGATGGTCCACATGCCGACCCAGGCGTGCACGCTCAGTGCTACCAGTGCCAGCAGGCTGAAGATGCGCATCGCGGTATTGGAGAACAGGCCGTGCCATTCGGCATAACCCATACCCGGATTGCAGATCACATAGCCCAGCAGAAACAGCGTGTAAGCCGCGAGAACGACCGCAGAAACGCGTTGCGCCATCCAGTCATAGAGGCCCGAACGCGAGAAATTCGTGACATTAGTTACCATATCCACACCCCCAGCAGCACGATCACGATCGCCGCGACGGCGATGACGATTTTCGAGCCCAGCTTGCCGCCTTCCAGCGTCTCACCGATGCCCATGTCCATGATCAGATGGCGCACACCGGCCACCAGGTGGTACAGCAGAGCGGACAGCAGACCCCAGATCACGAACTTGGCCAGCGGGCTGGTCAGGCATTCCTTCACCTGGGCGAAGCCCTCTTCGGAGGTCAGCGACTTGTCGAGGCCGAACAGCAGGATGGCGATACCGACAAAGAGGATGACACCGGAGATACGGTGAAGAATGGACGTGTAAGCGGTGATCGGGAGCTTGATAGTCCTAAGGTCTAGGTTTACAGGTCGTTGGCTATTCACGGCTTTTATCACACTGAGAGCCCCTAACTATCAGGGCAAAGTTGTTGGGAAGTGCACTGGTCAGGTACCCATCACCCAAGGAGTGACGACCGCCATGATATGGCCGCAAAGCCCCTGGCGGTCGGGCGCAGAGTATAGACAGTTAGCAGACTAATGACAATGCAATGCCCTCCCCCAAAAAGCGCATTGCAGCCTTCAAATAAATGGCGTAAATAGCGGCCTTTTTTCGTTGAAAATCCCGCCCAAACCCTTCTGCTGCCTGGGTTCTCGCAAATTGACTTTCGGATTTATCCCACTATAGTGGTGCGGGCCCTGCGTGGGGGGCTGTCTGATGATTTCAAGCATAACTAGGAGGCCACATATGGCTGACAAAAAAGCGCAGTTGATCATCGAGGGCAATGCCCCCGTCGAACTGCCCGTTCTGACCGGCACTGTTGGTCCCGATGTAATAGATGTGCGGAGCCTGACCGCCACGGGTCGGTTCACCTTTGATCCTGGTTTCATGTCGACCGCCTCTTGCGAGTCGAAGATCACCTATATCGACGGCGACAAGGGCATCCTGCTTCACCGCGGCTACCCCATCGAGCAGCTCGCCGAGCAATCCGACTACCTGGAAACCTGCTACCTGCTGCTCAATGGCGAACTGCCGAGCAAGGAAGAGAAGGCCAAGTTCGTCAGCACCATCAAGAACCACACCATGGTTCACGAGCAGCTGAAGACCTTCTTCAACGGCTTCCGCCGTGACGCCCACCCGATGGCCATCATGTGTGGCGTGGTCGGCGCCCTGTCCGCCTTCTATCACGACTCGCTGGACATCAATAACCCGCAGCACCGCGAAGTCTCGGCCATGCGCCTGGTGGCCAAGATGCCGACCATCGCCGCCATGACCTACAAGTACTCCATGGGCCAGCCCATGATGTACCCGCGTAACGACCTGAACTACGCGGAAAACTTCCTGCACATGATGTTCAACACCCCGTGCGAGATCAAACCGATCAGCCCGGTACTGGCCAAGGCGATGGACAAGATCTTCATCCTCCACGCCGACCACGAGCAGAACGCCTCCACCTCCACCGTACGTCTGGCTGGCTCTTCGGGCGCCAACCCGTTCGCCTGCATCGCAGCCGGCATCGCCGCCCTCTGGGGCCCGGCGCACGGCGGCGCCAACGAAGCGGTGCTGACCATGCTCGACGAGATCGGTAGCGTGGACAACATCGACAAGTACGTGGCCAAGGCCAAGGACAAGAACGATCCGTTCAAGCTGATGGGCTTCGGCCACCGCGTGTACAAGAACTTCGACCCGCGCGCCAAGGTGATGAAGCAGACCTGCGACGAGGTACTGGCCGAGCTGGGCATCAACGACCCGCAGCTGGAACTGGCGATGAAGCTGGAAGAGATCGCGCGCAACGATCCTTACTTCAAGGAGCGCAACCTCTACCCGAACGTGGACTTCTACTCGGGCATCATCCTCAAGGCCATCGGCATTCCGACCTCGATGTTCACCGTGATCTTCGCCCTGGCACGCACCGTGGGCTGGATCTCGCACTGGAAGGAAATGCTCTCCGGCCCGTACAAGATCGGCCGTCCGCGCCAGCTGTACACCGGCTACGAGCAGCGTGACCTGCCGGCCGACCGCGGCTGAGGTCCTCGCGCACTACGCAAAAGGCTGCCAACTGGCAGCCTTTTTTTCGTTTGCGCTCGATGATTCCCGCGTTTTAACCGCCGCTCAGCCACCCTCGACCTGCGCACGCAACCCCTTGAGGGTCTGCAGCGGGGCATCGACGACAAAACTGTTGGCCAGCCATGAAGGCACGCTGCCGCCCGGCTCGGTATGCGCCTCGTAGGTGACTTCCACGCGATCACCCTCCAGCGGCTTAAGACGCCACTGGCCATCGACGCGCTGCACCCGCACGAAGCCGCCCTCCTCCGGCAAGCGCCCTGGCACGGCCTTGAGCTGGCGCGTGACGCTGCCATCGGATTCGGTATGGGTGGTGACTTCGATTATCGAATCCCGCGCCTTGACCGGCCAGGGCATCTCGAAACGGGTGTACAGCTCGCTGACCTCGCCCTCGCTTTTCAAAAGCCGCTGCTGCTGGCAGCTGTAGATCCAGGCGCAGGACCCGGCGACGTCTTCCTGCACGGCCAGCAAACCGGGCAGATCGCTCTTCACCGTGACCACGCCACGGTAGGCCTTGTACTTGGAGCCCGGCACATCGGCCAGATACACCCGTATACCGTCCTCCTCGCGCGCCAGCTGCCATTGCCTGTCGGCCGCCTGGACGCTGACCGCACAGAGCGTCATGAGCAAAGCGGAAAAACGCACTATCTGCATCGAGCTACTCCCGAGAACCACTGAAGCTTCGACCGCGTCCGGGCGAGGCGGGTTCAGCCGGTCAGGCCGTCGCCTGCTCCAGCCAGCCAAGCAAGCGAATCGCGCTTTCCCGGTCATTCCCGCAAACCTGTTCGTCGGCCTTGAAACCGACGCAGACTGCCGGACGCTCGGCGCGCCCGAACAATGCGCAAAGAAACTCAGCGGACAGATGGATACAGCGCACGCCGGCCGGCTTGCCTTCAGGCATGCCGGGAATCGGCGAACTGATGGAAGGCGCGATGCAGCAGGCACCGCACCCGGCACGACACTCCATGGGCGACCTCAACGAAGCGAAACGAACGGCGGCGATCCTAATGACGCGCGCCTCGCCAGTCGAGGCCTTCCGCTCAGCGGTTACGCTGCAAACGCGCCAGCAGGCTGGACGTATCCCAGCGCCCGCCGCCCATGGCCTGCACGTCGGCGTAGAACTGGTCGACCAGCGCCGTCACCGGCAGCTGCGCGCCGTTGCGCCGCGCCTCTTCGAGCAGAATGGAAAGGTCCTTGCGCATCCAGTCGACGGCGAAACCGAAGTCGAATTCGCCGGCCAGCATGGTCTTGTAGCGGTTTTCCATCTGCCAGGACTGGGCCGCGCCCTTGCTGATCACATCGACGACGGCATGAGCGTCCAGGCCGGCGTGCTGGGCGAAGTTGAGCCCCTCGGCCAGGCCCTGGACCAGGCCGGCAATGCAGATCTGGTTGACCATCTTGCTCAGCTGGCCGCTGCCGGCCGGCCCCATCAGGCGGATCATCCGCGCGTAGCTCTGGATCACCGGCTCGGCCGCGGCATAGGCCGCCTGCTCGCCGCCCACCATGACCGTCAGCACGCCATTGACCGCACCAGCCTGGCCGCCGGACACCGGCGCGTCGAGAAACCCCAGACCACGCTCGGCAGCAATGGCCGCCAGCTCGCGCGCGACGTCGGCGGAGGCCGTGGTGTGGTCGACCAGAATGGCGCCCGGCGCCATGCCGGCGAACGCGCCCTGCTCGCCCAGTATCACGCTGCGCAGGTCATCGTCGTTGCCCACGCAGCACATCACCAGCTCGGCACCCTGCACCGCCTCGCGCGGCGTCGGCGCGCTGGCGCCGGCGTACTCGCCCATCCACTGCTCGGCTTTGCCCGGCGAGCGGTTGTATACCGTCACCTGATGGCCATTACGGGCCAGATGCCCGGCCATCGGATAACCCATCACACCCAAACCGATAAACGCGACCTTTGCCATAGCAAGCTCCTCCAGACACAGGCGGCAGAGCCTAACGGGCATGCCGCGAATCATCAAAGCTTTTGCAACAGACTCGCCTCTCATGCAGCGCTCGGCGGCACCAGGACAGCAGAAATCGCCGCCGCACAACCTCGCATCAGGGGTTTGCCCTGGCCGAAAAGGCCTTCCATACTGCGGGCGGACCCGTTCAGGCCAGGTCTCGCAAGCCTGGCCCTCATGCAAAGGAGCGCCCATGGGGCATTGGTTGGTCATCGACCTGGAAGCCACCACCGACGAAGGCGGCTGGCCACTGGAAGAAATGGAAATCATCGAGATCGGCGCCAGCCTGGTGGGGGCCGATGGCCACGAGCGCGACCACTTCCAGCGTTTCGTCAAACCGCAGCGGCGCCCCTGCCTGACCGATTTCTGCCGGGAACTGACCCATATCGCCCAGGCCGACGTCGACGGTGCCGGGTCTCTGCCGCAGGTCTGGGCACAGCTCGAGCGCTGGCTGGAGCAACACGCCCCGCGCCTGGTCGGCTGGAGCAGCTGGGGCGATTACGATCGCCGCCAGCTGGAGCAGGAGTGGCGTCAGCACCAGTTGACCAGCCTGCTGCAAGGGACACCTCATCTCAACCTCAAGCAGGCTTTCGCCAAGGCCCGCCAGCTGCCACGCCCAGTCGGCCTGCACAGTGCATTGCAACTGGCCGGCCTGCAATTTCAGGGCGCGCAACATCGCGCCCTGACCGACGCCCGCAACACCGCTCGCCTGCTGCCGCTGGTGCTGCCGCTCAAAGACTGATGACGAAAAAAAGGCGCTTGGGCATACTGGCGCCCCCTTTTGTAACCCTTCCCGAGGAATCGCAGATGTTCAAGGTCAACGAGTACTTCGACGGCACCGTCAAATCCATCGGCTTCGCCATGGCCGAAGGCCCTGCCACCATCGGCGTGATGGCCCCGGGCGAATACGAGTTCGGCACCAGCCAGCTGGAAGTGATGCACGTGGTGGCCGGCGCCCTGACCGTGAAACTGCCGGGCAGCGACAGCTGGAGCACCTTCGAAGCCGGCAGCAACTTCACCGTACCGGCCAACAGCAAGTTCCAGCTGAAGGTCGCGGTGGATACCGCCTACCTCTGCGAATATCGCTAAGCAGACGCGCGCTCCGAAGAACCGGCCCTCGCGGCCGGTTTTTTCTTTGATCCCCAGGCCAGGACAGCCCCATGCCACGCACCGCCCTACTCGCCCCCATCGGCCTGCTGCTGGTGGCCATGATCTCGATCCAGAGCGGCGCCTCGCTGGCCAAGAGCCTGTTCCCGCTGGTGGGCGCCGAAGGCACCACGGCGCTGCGCCTGGTGCTGGGCGCGAGCATACTGTCGCTGGTGATGCAGCCCTGGCGCACGCGCCTGAACCTGGCCGCCTATCGCTCGCTGCTGGCCTATGGCCTGGCCCTCGGCGGGATGAACCTGCTGTTCTACATGTCGCTGCAGAGCATCCCCCTGGGCATTGCCGTGGCCCTGGAGTTCACCGGCCCGCTGGGCCTGGCGCTGCTGTCGTCGCGGCGCCTGCTGGATTTCGTCTGGGTCGCCCTGGCCGTCTTCGGCCTGTGGCTGCTGCTGCCCAGCGGCCTGGCGCAGACCCAGCTCGACCCGCTGGGCATGGCCTTGGCGCTCGCTGCCGGCCTGTGCTGGGCGCTGTACATCGTCTTCGGACAGAAAGCCGGCGCCGCCCATGGCCGCCAGACCGTGGCCCTGGGCACCTGGGTTGCCGCACTGCTGGTGCTGCCCATCGGCCTGTGGCAGGCCGGAGGCAGCCTGTTCTCGGTCGATCTGCTGCCCATCGCCCTGGGCGTGGCGGTGCTCTCCTCGGCGCTGCCCTACAGCCTGGAAATGGTCGCCCTGACCCGTCTGCCGGCGCGCACCTTCAGCATCCTGATGAGCCTGGAGCCGGCCATCGCCGCGCTCTCCGGCCTATTGTTCCTCAGCGAGAAGCTGAGCTGGAACCAGTGGCTGGCCATTGGCGCGATCATTCTCGCCTCGGCCGGAGCGGCGGCGACGATCCGGCCCAAGAGTTAGCCGGCCTCGCCGAATTGCAGCTGCGCCAGGCGCGCATAGAGCGGGCTGCCGGCGAGCAACTGGGCATGGCTGCCGATGGCCGCCAGACGACCGCGCTCGATCACCGCGATGCGTTCAGCCTGCTTGACGGTGGCCAGCCGGTGCGCGATCACCAGCGTGGTACGCCCGCTCATCAGCGCAGGAAGCGCCTGCTGGATCAGGTGCTCGCTTTCGGCATCCAGGGCGCTGGTGGCCTCGTCGAGCAGCAGGATCGGCGCATCGGCCAGCAGGGCGCGGGCGATGGCCAGACGCTGACGCTGCCCGCCGGAAAGCCCCAGCCCCGCCTCACCGAGATGGGTCTGATAACCCTGCGGCAGACGCTCGATGAACTCATGGGCATGCGCCGCACGCGCGGCAGCCTCCACCTCGGTCTGGCTGGCGTCGAGCCGGCCGTAGCGAATGTTGTCCTCCACCGTGCCGAAGAACAGCGCCGGATTCTGCGACACCAGAGCGAAGCAGGCGCGCAGCTCGCGCGGATCGAGCTGATCGATCGGCACGCCGTCAATGAGGATGCGCCCGGCCTGCGGGTCGAAAAAGCGCAGCAGCAGATCGAACAGCGTCGACTTGCCCGCCCCCGATGGCCCGACCAGCGCCAGGGTCTCGCCCGCTGCCACCTGCAGATCGATACCATCGATGGCATAGCTGTCGGGCCGCGACGGGTAGGCGAAGCGCACACCCTGCAACTCGATACGCCCACGCACCGGCTGCGCCAGATGCTGCGGCTGTGCGGGGGCGACGATCTGACTGCGCGCCCGTAACAGTTCGCCAATGCGCTCGGCCGCCCCGGCTGCGCGCTGCAGCTCACCGATCACCTCGCTCAGGGTACCGAACGACGAGCCGACGATCAGGGCGTAGAAGACGAAGGCCGCCAGCTCGCCGCCGGAAATGCGCCCGGCGATCACGTCCATGCCGCCGACCCAGAGCATCACGCCCACCGCCCCGAGCACCAGCACGATGACCACGGTGATCAGCCAGGCACGCTGGGCGACACGCTTGCGCGCGACGGCAAACGCCGCCTCGGCGGACAGCCCGAAACGGCGCTTGTCCTCGTCCTGATGGTTGTAGGCCTGCACCGTCTTGACCTGCCCCAGCACCTCGCCGACATAGCTGCCCACGTCGGCCACACGGTCCTGGCTCTGCCGCGACAGCGCCCGCACACGGCGGCCGAACAGCAGGATCGGCGCCACCACCAGCGGCAGCGCGGCCAGCACGATACCGCTCAATTTGGGGTTGGTGACCACCAGCAGCACACTACCGCCGACCAGCATGATCAGATTGCGCAGGGCCATGGATAGCGACGAACCGATCACCGACTGCAGCAAGGTGGTATCGGCGGTCAGCCGCGACTGGATCTCCGAGCTGCGATTGCTTTCATAGAAGCCGGGATGCAGCTCGATCAGGTGATCGAACACCCGCCGGCGAATATCGGCCACCACCCGCTCGCCCAGCCAGGAGACCAGGTAGAAGCGCGTGTAGGTGCCGAACGCCAAAGCCAGCACCAGCACGAAAAACAGCAGCAGGGACTGACGCAGCGCAGCCGGCGATTGCGTGGCCAGGCCCTGATCCACCAGCAGCTTGATGCCCTGGCCCATGGACAGGGTAATGGCGGCGGTAAACAGCAGCGCCAGCAAGGCGCCCAGCACCCGCCCGCGATAAGGCGCGATAAAGCGCCAGGCCAGGCGTATTGCACCACGCTGGCGGGAGGAAAGCAGAGAAGTCATGAGGGGCCTCAGGAGTTGGCGGTGGCAGGCGCTTCGGCCAGCCAGGCCACCGCGCAGAGGGCTAGCGCCGCCAGGTTGGTGGACAGCGGATTGAACGCCTGAATCAACAGATGGGGGCTCAGTAGCGCAACATCAAGCAGCAGCACCAGCAAGACCGCAGCGGCCACCAGCAACGGCCAGCGCTGGCGGCGAATGGTCAGCAGCGCAATGCCTAGCAATACCTCGGCAACGCCGCCGATACGAGCGATCAGCTCCGGCGCGAACAACGCGTGATCGGGCAAGCCGTGCGCACCGATCATCGCCACCTCGTCAGGGCTCAGCCAGAGAATCTTCGGCGCCAGACCATGCCAGACGAATACCGCCGCCAATGCCAGCCGGGCGAGCCAGGCGATCTGCGCCAGCCGGCGTTCAGTCATGCAGAAAGCGCTCGGCGTGGTCGGCCGTGGGCAGCAGGCAGACGGCATGCCGGCCGAACAGGCGATAGCGATTCAGCGCAATGCGGTCATAACACCAATCCCGCAGCGGCCGGGGCAGCAGGCGCAGCAATCGCAGCGCACGCCAGGGTTGCGGCAAGCGCGAGAGAATGCGCAGCAGCGCCGTGGAGCGCACATGCAGCCCCGCCTCGTCGATCAGCGCCATGGTGTCGAAACGATCGGTCGGCAGCCCATACCAGGCCAGCAATGCCTGGCCCTGGGCGGACTGCACGGACGCCAGGCGAAACTGCCGCGCAGGGTCATGGCGGATAAGAAACTTCGCCCAGCCGTTGCACAGTTTGCAGACGCCGTCGAACAGCACGACGCGCTCGCCAGCCGCGAGACCGGGCGGCAACCTGGCTTCAGTCATTGACTGGCACTCGCCTGCTGGGTGAGCGGGCGATAGTGCCCAGTGATGCGGTAGGCGAAGAGGATGTCTTCCTCCTGCGTGCCGCGGCCGATGTTATGCAGGATCAGCGGCGCACCATCTGACGCCCGGCGATCGCTGACGATGCCGATATGAGTCAGGCCGCGTCCCAGATCCCAGGTGACGATATCGCCGGCCTGGTAAGCCGCAGGGTCCTGACTGATCGGCAGCGACCAGCCCTGACGCTTGAACCAGGTCATCAGATTGGGCACACGACGGTGGTCGATATTGCTGTCCGGCCGGCTCAGGCCCCAGTTTCTGGGGTAAAGGGCAAAATTGCCGCGCATGTCGCGATGCACCGCCTCCTGCAGGTCCAGCCCCTGCTGGCGCAGCGCGCGGATCACCACGTCGGTGCACACACCGGTGGCCATGGGCACGTCGCCGCCCGGATAGCTCAACTGGCGGTAGGCCGGGTCATAGCTCAGGGTCACGCCGACCTGCTTGCGCGCATCCAGCACCAGCCTGTCAGCCTCGATGGCCTGCGCAGCCAGGGCCAGCGCCCAGGCCAGCAGTACAACCAGCATCCGCATTGCGATCTCCTATCGAGCCAAGGGATACAGCAACTCTTCCTTGTAACCTGCCCAGACCCGCACGGCATCGGGAAAGGCATCGTCCAGCGTCACGTCGCCACTGTCCACCAGCAGCGGCCGCCCTTCCAGCGTCGCCAGCTTGCGCTTGGTCGCCACCACCCGCAGGCGCTCCAGGCCGACGGCGCGCAACACCCGCGGGCTGATCTGCTGATTGCCGCGGCCGATGATATGCCCCTGGCCGCCAATGGCGGTGACCAGCAGGTAAGTCGGATGCCCATCGACGAGAGCGAACAGCTCGGCTTCATTGACGTCGCGAGCGATCACCTGGCCGTCCTCGATCACGTCGACACCGAGCAAGGTGGTCTCCAGCCCCAGATTCTGCGCCAGGCCGTGCAAAGTCGAGCCGGGACCGAACACGTAGCGAACGCCCGGCTCCCAATCGCCCTCCAGCCAGGCGGCCAGATCGGCCAGCACCAGCTCTTCGGACTCCATTCCACCCTGCTTGACCGCCTGCACGTAGCCGCCCTCCTGCGGCACGCACAGCTCGCCGTACCAGCGCGCGGTCACGCGGCCTTCGCGCAGGGCCGCCTCGTCGATGTCGCGCACCTCGCCGCTGGCCAGACGCACCAGGCCGCCCTCGACCAGGCGCGCGGTGAGCTCGCCCGCCGCCCGCGGGCTGATGGCATAGACGCCGGACTGGATCTTCACCCCGGCCGGAATGCCCAGAACCGGCTGCCCTTCCCTGACCACGGCGCACACGTCGCGTGCCGTGCCGTCACCGCCAGCGAACAGAATCAACGCCACACCGGCGTCCTGCAGTTGCCGCACCGCACGGCGGGTATCTTCGGCGGTGGTCGCGCCCTCACCCAACTCACCCAGCAAACGATGCTCGAAGCCCATCTGCGCCAATAGCTCGCCACCCATCGCCCCCGGGTAGCCGACGAATTCGATGCGCTCGCGCAGAGCCAGCAGCTGTTCCAGGGCAGTGCGTGTGCGCTGCGCGGCTTTTGCCTCGACGCCCAGGGCCAACGCCTGCTCGGCCATGCCGTCGCTGCCCTTGAAGGCAGCTGGGCCACCCAGCCCGGCCAGCGGATTGATGATCAGACCGATATGAAAACGCGCCATGTAATCCTCGTTTCACACAGGCTGGCACGCAGCCTGCAATACGACTTTCGCAATGTGTTTTGTGACGGAGTTCCGCCGTCATGGAATCTGTTTAAAGTATCGCGAGCTAGAGCCAGGCAAGGCGAAAGCGGGCGAAGAAGCGCAGTTTACGAATTGTAAATGAGCATTCTGAGCCCGATTTCAACGCAGCATGGCCGACGCGCAGCAGACTTTGAGCAGGTTTCTTGTTGTCACCGCGCCTTCATCTAGCCCCCCTAGACTGGCGCGCATCACTGATGAGGAGACAGGCCATGAGCTTGCAAGACAATGTCGCCCAACGCCCCAACACCCCGGTCAAGCAGCCGCAGATGCCGGTGGGCGGTTTTATCATCGATGGCCAGGGCCGCGAAGTGCCGATTACCGAAGACATGATCCAGCAGGCCTGCAACGCCCTGGAAGAAAGCCGCCAGCGCGCGCATCAGCAGGGCTGAACCTTGGGCGCCAGGCACGCAAGGCGCCTGGCGCGTCCTGATCAATCTCGCGGCACAAGTTTCAGCGACAGCGAATTGATGCAGTAACGCAGCCCGGTTGGCCGCGGGCCATCCGGGAACACGTGCCCCAGATGGGCATCGCACTTGGCGCATTTGACCTCGATGCGATGCATGCCATGGCTGTAATCGTCGAGGCTGGCGATCACCTCGTCGTTGATCGGCTGGAAATAGCTTGGCCAGCCGCTGCCGGAATCGTACTTGGCGTCCGAATCGAACAGGGCTTCGCCACAGCAGGCGCAGTGGTAGATGCCTGGGGTCTTGCTGTCGTGGTAGGCACCGGTGAATGGTCGCTCCGTCCCTCCCAGGCGACAGACATGGAACTGCTCGTCGGTCAGCTCTTCACGCCAGGTGTCCAACGACTTGTCGACTTTGTCCACGAGCGGGTTTCCTCCTCGGTAGTGGGCAGCACGGGGTTTCGCGCATTCGACCGCGGAAGCCTCGACTGAGAAGTTTCCGGGCCGCGGCATGAGTGTGCGGCGCGTGGCAGGCCAGAAAAAAGCAGGGCTGGCACCTTTGCCGCGCCCAGGTCGCCACGTATGATTCGACCCCAGTCTGTCACCCACGTTACGGGCTGCCAAGATTCCCCGTCGGGAGAATTTTGCAGCGTGCTTCAGTGGGTTTTCCTTAGCTCGGGATTCCTTACATGCAGGTCAGCAAATCGAACAAGCTCGCCAACGTCTGCTACGACATTCGCGGGCCGGTGCTCAAGCACGCCAAGCGTCTGGAGGAGGAAGGCCATCGCATCCTCAAGCTGAACATCGGCAATCCGGCGCCGTTCGGTTTCGAGGCACCGGAAGAAATTCTTCAGGACGTAATCCGCAACCTGCCTACCGCCCAGGGTTACAGTGACTCCAAGGGGCTGTTCAGCGCGCGCAAGGCGGTGATGCAGTACTACCAGCAGAAGCAGGTCGAAGGCGTCACCATCGAGGATATCTACCTCGGCAACGGCGTGTCCGAACTGATCGTCATGGCCATGCAGGCGCTGCTCAACAACGGTGACGAGGTGCTCATCCCGGCGCCCGACTATCCGCTGTGGACCGCTGCCGTGGCGTTGTCCGGCGGCAAGCCGGTGCACTACCTGTGCGACGAGCAGGCCGGCTGGTTCCCCGACATCGCCGACATGCGCGCCAAGATCACGCCGAACACCAAGGCGCTGGTACTGATCAACCCGAACAACCCCACTGGGGCGGTGTATTCCAAGGAAGTACTGCAGGACATCGTCGAACTGGCGCGCCAGCACAACCTGGTGATCTTCTCCGACGAGATCTACGACAAGATCCTCTACGACGAAGCCGTGCACATCAGCACCGCCTCGCTGGCGCCGGACGTGCTCTGCCTGACCTTCAACGGCCTGTCCAAGAGCTACCGCGTGGCCGGCTTCCGTTCCGGCTGGGTGGCCATTTCCGGGCCCAAACACAAGGCGCAGAGCTACATCGAAGGCCTGGATATCCTGGCCAACATGCGCCTGTGCGCCAACGTGCCGAGCCAGCACGCGATCCAGACCGCGCTGGGCGGCTACCAGAGCATCAACGACCTGGTACTGCCCAACGGCCGCCTGCTGGAGCAGCGCAACCGCGCCTGGGAGCTGCTCAACGACATCCCCGGAGTGAGCTGCGTCAAGCCCATGGGCGCGCTGTACGCCTTTCCGCGGATCGACCCGAAGGTCTGCCCGATCCACAACGACGAGAAGTTCGTCCTCGACCTGCTGCTGTCGGAGAAACTGCTGATCGTCCAGGGCACCGCCTTCAACTGGCCGTGGCCGGATCACTTCCGCGTGGTCACCCTGCCCCGCGTCGACGACCTGGAGCAGGCCATCGGCCGCATCGGCAACTTCCTCAAGGGCTACAGCCAGTAAGCCTATATGGACCTGCAGATCGACGACTTCTACAAGGATGCGGCCAGCGGCCTTCTGATGCTTTACCAGGCCTTCCCGCGCAAGATGGCCTTGTACGTGGAAGACCTGATCGGCCGCGAGGAGCCCGACGAATTCGGCCTGCCCAGCAAGCGCCACCAGGCCTGCCTCGGCGCCCTGCTGTGGCTGGCCGAGGAAGGCTATCTGCGTTTCGAATCGACCATCGCCTATGACGCGCTGGATCAGGCCGTGCTGACCGAAAAGGGTTTTCTGCGCCTGTCACGGGCCATTCCCCATGCCCTGCGCGAAGGCGAAGTACTGCCGCCGAGCGTGCGCCGCGTCCACGCCACGCTGGCCTTCCAGCTGCGCGAGGCGCTGGCCCAGCAGCACGGCGAACGCACCGCTCGCCTGACCCGCCTGCTGTTCGAAAGCAGCCTGTCTGTTCCAGGGGACATAGTTTGAAATAGTCGCTGGTTGAAACCCCCAGGGGCGCGCCCTTATATAGCCCGCATTACTCGTACGTCTTTCCCTTGAGGAGTCCGTTCACACCATGATGCGCATTATGTTGTTCCTGGCCACCAACCTGGCGGTGCTGATCATCGCCAGCATCACCCTCAAACTGCTGGGGGTCGATCGCTTCACCGGCCAGAACCATGGCAGCCTGCTGATCTTCTGCGCCGTGTTCGGTTTCGCCGGCTCGCTGGTTTCGCTGTTCATCTCCAAGTGGATGGCGAAGATGAGCACCGGCACCCAGATCATCACCCAGCCGCGCACCCGCCATGAGCAGTGGCTGCTGCAGACCGTCGAGGAGCTGTCGCGCGAGGCCGGTATCAAGATGCCGGAAGTGGGCATTTTCCCGGCTTACGAGTCCAATGCCTTCGCCACCGGCTGGAACAAGAACGACGCACTGGTAGCCGTCAGCCAGGGGCTGCTGGAGCGCTTCTCGCCGGATGAGGTGCGCGCGGTACTGGCCCACGAAATCGGCCACGTGGCCAACGGCGACATGGTCACCCTGGCGCTGATCCAGGGCGTGGTGAACACCTTCGTGATGTTCTTCGCCCGCATCTTCGGCAGTTTCGTCGACAAGGCCATCTTCAAGAACGAGGACGGCCACGGCATCGGCTACTTCATCGCCACCATCTTCGCCGAGCTGGTGCTGGGCATCCTGGCCAGCATTATCGTCATGTGGTTCTCGCGCAAACGCGAGTTCAAGGCCGACGAAGCCGGCGCCCGCCTGGCCGGCACCGGCGCGATGATCGCCGCGCTGCAGCGCCTGCGCGCCGAACAGGGCGTGCCGGTGCAGATGCCCGACAGCCTGACTGCCTTCGGCATCAACGGTGGCCTGAAGAACGGCCTGGCCGGCCTGCTGATGACCCACCCGCCCCTGGAAGACCGCATCGAGGCGCTGCGCCGCCTGGGCTGATCGTCCACACAAAGAAAAGGCGACCTTCGGGTCGCCTTTTCTTTATGCACCCGCAGAGGAGCTGGTTTCACACCCCGCCCCACGCTCCATCAGGTGGCTCATCGCCGTCTTCAGCTTCATCGGCCGCACCGGCTTGTGCAGCAGGCTGTGGCCCAGCTCGCGCATCTGCAGCTTGAGTTCGTTGCTGTAGTTGGCGGTGATCATCAGCGCCGGCAGCGGCGCGCTGCGTCGGGCGTTGATCTGCGCCACGGCATCGACGCCATTGCGCTCGTCGTCGAGGTGATAGTCGGCGATCAGCAGGTCGGCCTCGGCGTGGTAGTTGTCCACCTGTCGCGCCAGGTCTTCTTCGCTCAATGCCGTGACCACGCGGCAGCCCCAGCCTTCGAGCAGGGTGCGCATGCCGGCGCAGATCGCCGCGTCGTTGTCCAGCACCCATACCCGCGCACCGGCAAGGCGTTCGAGCAACTGATCCGGGCTGTCCTGCAGCGCCCGCGCTCTGGGCGCGCGACGGGTCAGCGGCACCTCCACGGCGAACATCGAGCCCCTGCCCGGCTGCGACGCCACACGAATGCGGTGGCCGAGCATGCGCGCGATCTTGTCGACGATGGCCAGACCCAGGCCGAGGCCGCGATCCTGCTTGCGCTGCACGTTATCGCCGCGTTTGAACTCCTGGAAAATCTCCACCAGCTTGTCCTGGGCGATGCCGATGCCGGTGTCCCAGACCTCGATGGACAGGCTGTGGCCGCGCCGCCGACAGCCCAGCAGAATGCGCCCGCTGGCGGTGTAGCGAATGGCGTTGCTCAAGAAGTTGCGCAGGATCCGCGCCAGCAGCTGCACGTCGCTGCGTACCAGCGCCGAGCTGGGCAGGTAGTCCAGGCGCAGGCCTTCGCTACCAGCGATCTGGTGGTACTCGGCGGCAAGGTTCTCCAGCAGCTCGCTGACGGCGAACGGCGCGATATCCGGCTTGATCACCCCGGCGTCGAGCTTGGAGATGTCCACCAGGGTGCCGAGCAGGCTCTCGACGTCCTCCAGCGAGTTGCTGACGTTGCGCACCAGCGGCGCGCAGCCGGACAGGTCCTTCTTCTCCAGCAGCGCGCTGGTGAACAGCCGCGCGGCGTTGAGCGGCTGCAGCAGATCGTGGCTGACGGCGGCGAGGAACTTGGTCTTGGACAGGTTGGCCTGCTCCGCCTCGCCCTTGGCCTCGCGCAGGCGCGCCTCCATCTGCGTGCGCTCGTCGATCTCGCGGCGCAGCTGCTCGTTGACCGTGGTCAGCTCGGCGGTGCGCTCGCGCACGCGCTGCTCCAGATGCTGGTAGGCCTGGTGCAGCGCCTCGGCGGTGCGCCGGCGCTCGGTGATATCGCGGATCAGCACGAAGATGCCGACCACCTCGCCGCTGGCCTGGCGGTTGGGCACGTAGGAACGCAGCATGTAGCGCTCCTGGCCGCTGTGGTTGGTCTCGGCGAACTCGAAGGTCACGCTTTCGCCGGACAGCGCCCGCTCGACGTAGGGCTCCAGACGCCGGCAGTGCTCCTCGCTGTGCACCTCGCGCAGGCTCTGGCCGAGCATGGCGCCACGCGGCCAGCAGTACCACTCCTCGTAGACCTTGTTGGTGAACTCGTAGACCAGATCGGCCGACAGGTAGGCGATCAGCGCCGGCACATGGTCGGTGATCAGGCGGATCCAGCGCTCGCTGTCGCTCAGCGCCTGGGCCTGGCGATGGCGCTCGGTGATGTCGGTGAAGGTGTTGACGAAGCCGCCGGTGGGCAGCGGATGCGTACGCACTTCGAGCATGCGCCCGTCGAACAGGCGCACCTCCACCTGGCGTAGCGGCTTGCCGGCGATGTCGCGGCTGGCCGGGGTCAGCGGCTCCAGCTCGCTTTCGGCCATCACCTCGGCGAAGGGCCGATGCGCGCTGATCGGCGCCAGGCCGCAGAGTTCGAGGAAGCGGTGGTTCCACAGCTCCAGTGCGCCCTCGGCGTTGACCATGGCCATGCCCTGGGACAGGTTGTCCACCGCACGCTGCAGCAGCCGCGATTTCTGCGCCAGCGCCTGCTCACGGCGCAGTGCTTCGCTCTGCTTGACCTCGGTGATGTCGGTGTAAAGGATCACCAGCCCACCCTCACTGGTCGGCCGCTCGCTGACCTGCACCCAGCGCCCATCCTGCAGGCGGAACAGGCTCGGCTCGCCCTCCTTGCCCAGCTGCGCCTCCACCACCAGGCCGGTGCTGCGACTCAGGCGCCTGATCTCCTCCAGGCGCGTACCGGTGCCGATGCGCGCCCTGCTGCGCGCCCACAGCGCCTTGAAGCGGCTGTTGAACAGGACGATGCGCTGGCGATCGTCGAACAGCACGAAGGCGTCGGAGATGCTCTCGATGGCGTCGATCAGGTGCTGGTGGGCGGTCTCGGCACGCAGCCGCGCATCACTGAGCAGCTGGTTGCTGGATTTCAGTTCGGCCATCGCCTGGTTCAGCGCGTCGGTGCGCTCGCGCACCTGCTCGGCCAGTACCACCGAGTGCTGGAAGGCGGCGTAGGCATCGTCACCACGCGAGTGGATCGACTCCACCCGCTCGATCAGCGCGGCGTTGATCCGCTTGAGCTTGGCGTTCTCGCCTTCCAGCGCGGCCAGGCGCGCCTGCAGCTCGGCGCCATCAGCCGCGACCAGGGCGGCCAATGGCGACTCCGGTGAAGGTCTGGTTGATGTGCATGCCATTGAACTGCTCCCCGTAGGAATTGAAGCCGATCACCCGCTGCTGACGCAGGAAGGCCGACACCGGCAGGCTGCCGCCGTCGTTCTCGATCTCCAGGCGGCGCAGGAAACAGTCGCAGCCGATGGTCAGCAGCAACGGACCGAGGCGCTGCTCGAGGCCGGCGAACAGCTGCGCGAGATTCGGCAGCAGCGGCCCGGGACGCATCGCGGTGAGAACGATGCCGTTCTCCACCGCGCAGTAGAAGCTCAGGCTGAGGTCGTCGTGCACCTGCTGGATCGAGCGCACGTAGTAGTGATCGCTGATGCGCACCGCCAGCGGATAGGCGGCGAACACCCGGTGGTCCAGGGCATCGAGCGGCACGCCGATCAGCTCGGCGTATTCCTGCGCGGCCGGCGCGGCGTTGAGCTCGTAGACGCGGCGGCTGGAGCTGTCGGCGCGGGTCACCACCAGTTTCTCGCCGCTGGGCTGGATGTGGTGAGTGCTGAAGACCTCGAAGTCGAGCCAGGTATTGAACAGCACCACCACCGCCGCGCCGCTGTGAAAGCGCCCGCCGTGGTAGACGTGGGTGTGGGTCAGGTGGTTGTCGTCGCCGGCCGAACCGCCGAAATGCGGGATGCTGCCCAGCGCCGCGCTGAGCGCGCCGAGCACCAGCTCCTCGCGGCTGGACAGGCCGTCGAGCAGGGTCAGGGCGAAGCTGTGACCCTTGATCGAGGCCAGCTCGTTGCTGCGACAGTCGCGCACCAGGCCATCCACCAGCTGCTGCGCATCGAGCAGGTTAAAGCGCTCCATCTCGTCGATCAGCGCGCTGGCGATGGAGAAGCAGCGCAGGTCGAAGCCCAGCGCCACCACGCAGCCGCGGCCGTAGCCCTGCGGGGTGATCTCGCCGGCGCTGGTACAGCCAACCAGGCTGACGCCGCCGAAATGCTGCTCCAGGGCCCGGCCGAGGGCTTCGAGGTCGTACTCGGCCGAGCAGAAGAACAGCACGAAGCCGAGATAAGGATGGATCAGCTGGCGCGCCAGCTCCTGGGCGGCCTGTTCCACGTCCTTCGTGCTGGAAACGGCGCTGAGCACGCCCTCCGACTGTTCCAAGGCCATAAGACGCCCCAATACACCTGCTGGATATGGGGAAATTCTACGAAGCGAGCGGCCCGCGCCCCATGCTACTTGAGTATTGGGTTAGGCCTTCCTAGGTAGGAGCAATGACAGCCGCGGTAGGGTCAGTCCAGCAGTTTGGCGCCCAACGCCCGGACCAGCGCTGCCAACTGTGGCGCATCGCCCTGGATTCGTACGCGCAAGCCATCGATCTCGCGGCGCATCGGGTAGTGCTTGCGCAAGCGGTCGAACGCCGCACGACGGGCGTCGGCGTCGCCGACCAGGCTACGGCGGAAATCCGCATCGTCGCGGCGTGGGTCGTATACCGCGCGGCACAGACTGGCCAGGACCCAGGCCGGGTCCGCGCGGCCGTCGATGTTCATCTCGCTGAGCCAAGGGGCCGGCAGCAGATCGTCCAGACTCACCTGTTCGGCAACGCCCAGCACGCGGCAGCAGGCCTGGTAGATCTGCGCGGTGCCGCGCAGCTTGCCGTCCAGGCTGTAACCGGCGATATGCGGTGTGGCCAACTGGCACAGGGCGGCCAGTTCGACATCGGCCTGCGGCTCGCCTTCCCAGACGTCCAGCACCGCTTTCAGGTCGGGGCGCTGCGGCAGTAACGTGCGCAGCGCGGCGTTGTCCACCACGGCGCCACGACTGGCATTGATCAGCCAGGCGCCCGGCTGCAATGCCGCCAGGCGAGTCGCATCGAACAGATGGCGCGTCGAGGCGTCCAGCGGCGTGTGCAGGCTGATCACGTCGCATTCTTCGATGATCCGCTCCAGGCTGACGAAATCGCCGCCCTCGGCGGCCTGCCGTGGCGGGTCGCACACCCGCACCTGCCAGCCAAGGCCGCGCAGCAGATGGACCAGACGCCCGCCGACCTGCCCTGCGCCGACCACGCCATAGACGCGCGCAGCCGGGTCGACGCCCTCGCGCTCGGCCAGGGTCAGCACGCTGCCCAGCACGTAATCCACCACGCCCCGGGCGTTGCAGCCCGGCGCGCTGCTCCAGGCGATGCCGGCCTCGGCGAAGTAATCGAGATCCAGGTGATCGGTGCCAATGGTGCAGGTGCCGACGAAACGCACGCGGCTGCTTTCGAGCAATGCCCGGTTCACCTGAGTCACCGAACGCACCAGCAAGAGATCGGCGTCGCGCACGTCAGCTGCGCTGATGCCCCGCCCCGGCAGACGGCGGATGCTGCCGAACGCGGCGAAGAACTCATCGAGCAGGGGAATGTTTTCGTCGGCGACTATGTGCATGGCGGGCTCCATCGAACAGGCGGCCATTCTAAGCCAGCACGAGCGCCAGCGTCGCCCCGTGAGCCGCCAGGCAGAGCGGCAGATCGTGCTTTCCTGACCGATACGTCAAGGCGTAGACTACGCGGTTTTCTGCCTTCCCGAAGAATCGAAATGTCCACCGACACTCGCCTTGGCCGCGTGCGCACGGAACTGCGCAGCCTGCTCATCCTGGCCACGCCCATCATCATCGCCCAGCTGGCGCATACCGCCATGGGCTTCGTCGATACGCTGATGGCCGGGCGCGTCAGCCCGCAGGACCTGGCCGCCGTGGCGTTGGGCAACTCGATCTGGGTACCGGTGTTCCTGCTGATGACCGGCATCCTGCTGGCCACCACCCCCAAGGTGGCGCAGCGCTTCGGTGCCGGCGAAGAGGCAGACATCGGCCCGCTGGTGCGTCAGGCCCTGTGGCTGGCTCTGACCGTGGGCGGCGGCGCGGCGACGCTGCTGTGGAACGCCGAGTTCATCCTGCGCATCATGAACGTCGACCCGGCGCTGATCACCCCGGCCATGGGCTACCTGCGCGCCGTGGCCTGCGGCTTCCCGGCGGTGGCGCTGTATCACGTGCTGCGCTGCTTCAGCGATGGCCTCGGCCATACCCGTCCGGCCATGGTGCTGGGCATCCTCGGCCTGTTGCTCAACATTCCGGCCAACTACATCTTCATCTACGGCAAGTTCGGCCTGCCGGCCATGGGCGGTGTCGGCTGCGGCTGGGCAACGGCGTTGGTGATGGGCTTCATGCTGATCGGCATGCTGGTCTGGGTGAAGTGGGCGCCCTACTACCGTGCCAGCGCGTTGTTCACCCATTTCGAGTGGCCACAGTGGCCGGTGATCAAGCGCCTGCTGAGCATTGGCGTACCGATCGGCATCGCGGTATTCGCCGAATCGAGCATCTTCTCGGTGATCGCCCTGCTGATCGGCGGCCTCGGCGCCACCGTGGTCGCCGGGCATCAGATCGCCCTGAACTTCAGTTCCATGGTGTTCATGATTCCCTACTCGCTGGCCATGGCCGCGACGGTGCGCGTCGGCCAGGCACTGGGCCGCGGCCAGCCGCGCGAGGCGCGCTTCGCCGCCGGGGTGAGCATGGGCGTGGCACTGGGTTATGCCTGCATATCGGCCAGCCTGATGCTCCTGCTGCGCGAGCAGATCGCGCAGATCTATACCCCGGACCAGGCGGTAATCACGGTGGCAGCGACGTTGATCGTGTACTCGGCCCTGTTCCAGTTCTCCGACGCCATCCAGGTCACCGCCGCCGGCGCCCTGCGCGGCTACCAGGACACCCGCATCACCATGCTGCTGACCCTGTTCGCCTACTGGGGCATCGGTCTGCCGGTGGGCTATGCGCTCGGGCTGTCCGACTGGCTGGGCGAGCCGAGCGGCCCCAGCGGCCTGTGGCAAGGTTTGGTGGTGGGCCTGACCTGCGCCGCAGCGATGCTCACCGTGCGCCTGGCACGCAGCGCGCGCAAGCGCATTCGCCGGGCCGGTTGAGATTGGATAGGTCGGGCATCCTCTCTAGACTGAGCAGATGATCCGACCTGCCCTGCTCCTCTGCTTCCTTCTGATCGCTGGCTGCGGCCCGGCCAATGACGGCCTGGCCCTGCAGAACGATTACCTCGCACGTCTGCAGCGCTCGCTCGATGCGGCCGACGTACCCACTTTCGACAGCCGCAGCGCCAGCCAATTTCGTTTACCGCCACGCCGCGAGCGCCTGCTGGCATTGCCGGAACTGCGCATCGGCCTGCTCGATCTGGTCATCGATGCGCGGCGCTGTCCGCATCTGCAGCAGTTGATCAGCCAGCGCAACAGCAGCCTGGGCAAGCAGCTGATGCCCAGCCAGCGCCTGGGCTACGAAGGCGACCTGCTGCGCGCCATCGATGACTGCCTGCCGCATCTGCAGGACGACTCCAGCCTCAAGGCCACTCTGCAGCGCCTGGCCAGCGACAAGCGCCAGCAACTGCCAGCGGTGTTCTGGAATGCCCTGAACGGCAGCCCGGAGTTCGAGAACTACCTGCGCTTTGCCGACCAGGCATTGCCGGTCGACAGCCAGGAAGACAGCGCGGCACTGGACGCATTGCAGCGGCTGGCCAGCATCGGCGCCGGCATACCGGCACAGCTACCACCGAGCGCCGGGGAGTTGGAACCACTGTTCTTCGCCCTCTATGCCAGCGAACAGGGCAGCCAGTTGATCACCAGCCTGGCCAGCCTGCGCCACACGCTCGACGCCGGCAGCGAAATGCTCGAGCAACGCCAACAAAATCGCCCGCTTTGCCCACTGGGCCAGGCGACCCCGCGCGGGCGCATCCTGCAGAACATCTTCATCAAGTTCTACGCCGGCGGCCTGCAGCCTTATCTGGCACAGGTCGACCAGCGCGGCCAGCAATGGCAGGCGGTGCTGCTGCAACTGCAGCGTCTAGAAGGCATTCCGCCAGCTACCGGCGAACATCTGCAGCGGCTGGCTGGCGAGCAGGATTCGTTATGGCAGGATTTCCGCGCGGCCACGGCGCGTCACGTCAGGGCCTGGCAGAAGCTCCTGAACAGTTGCGGTCTGGCGCCGGGACAGGCGGGATGGAATAGCGCGGAACGCGACGTGGAGCCTTAAGGGGCCGCACGTTCAACCCCAGCCTAATCGGCCTTCTTGCGAATCCAGTACAGATAGGTACCGTCTTCCTCGGCCTGACCGAGCAGCTCGTGGCCGAGAAACACGCAGAACTTGGGAATGTCACGGCGGGTCGAGGGGTCGGTGGCGATCACCTTGAGCAAGCCGCCCGGCGACAGGTCGCGCACCTTGTTGTGCAGCATCATCACCGGCTCGGGGCAATTCAGGCCGCTGGCGTCGAGCAGGTCATCGTGGTTGAGGGTCAGGGCTTCGGACATAGGAGGCTCCACAGGCAGGCGCGCATTGTCGCGCAAAGCTGACCTCCAGGTCACCCTGCGCGCACAACCTTGGATGGGCAGCGCATGCCTGCCGACTGCGGCAAAGTGCCTGCGCTCTGGCGGGTCATGGATGGCACGCACGCCAGCTTCGGGTGGAGCCCGGGGCGACGCGGGAGTCCGGGCCGGGCCTGACCGGCCCGCGTCCGGTTCACATCATCATTTGCCGTGACGGCGCAGATGGCAGGTCACCTCCTCACGGTCGTGATACAGCTGCTTGCAGCCAATGCTGACCTTCAGCCCCCGCTCCGCCAGCCCCGACTCGATGCGATCGAGCAGGCGCCGCACTTCGGCGTAACGCTGCTTCATCGGCAGCTTCAGGTTGACCACCGCCTCGCGGCACAGCCCTTCACCCAGCCAGGTCTCGATCATCGCCGCCGTGCGCGCCGGCTTCTCGACGATGTCGCAGACCATCCAGTGCACCGGATGGCGCGGGCGGAAGGTAAAGCCATCGGCGCGCTGGTGCACGACGAAGCCGGAATACATCAGGCTTTCGGCCATCGGCCCGTTGTCCACGGCGGTGACGCGAATCTCCCGATTGACCAGCTGCCAGGTCCAGCCACCGGGGGCCGCGCCCAGGTCGACGGCGGTCATGCCCGGCGCCAGGCGCTGATCCCACTGCTCGCGCGGAATGAAATGGTGCCAGGCCTCCTCCAGCTTAAGCGTGGAACGGCTTGGCGCCTCGCGGGGAAACTTCAGACGTGGAATGCCCATGGGCCACATCGCCTGGTTGTCCGCCTCGGCGATGCCGGCGAACACCTCGCGGCCGCTCTTGAAGGTCAGCAGCAGGCGCGGCTTCCTGGCGTCGTCCACCAGCTTGCCGGCCTTGAGCAGCGCCTTGCGCAGCGGCGCCTCGAACTTCTTGCAGAAGGTCGAGAGCTCCTTGCCGTCGTTGGTATCCACCACTTCCAGCCACAGGCTGCCGCACACCGGATAGTCGGCCAGAGCCTCGAGCAGCACACTGATGCGATCGCTCTCCGGCAACATTACGAAACCACCGCGTGCCCATTGCCTGGGGAAAATCAGGCTGTTGAAGCGCACACTGCGCATCATGCGTTCGCCATCGGCCGCTTCGCTGCAGACGAACTCGGCGCACGCGCTACCGGGCTTGGCCCTGGAGTAGCCCGGCACATCCAGACGCGCCGCAAGGTCGGTGATCTCGGCGCAAACCTCCCCCTCGAAACCGGGGCGGCAATGCAGAAACAGGATATTCATCAACGGGTCTCCTTGAGGCGCGCATGATACCCGAGACCGGAACCCCGAGCCGGTAAACCTGTCCAGCTACTTATGCGCTGTCTGCAGCTACGGACCGGCAAGCTGGCCGCCCCGCCTCGTCGCAACAGACAGGCAGCGCATAGCAACCGAAAGGATATGCGCTAGCCAGACCGCCCAAGCCGAACTAGCTTGAAGGTCTGCCGCCATCAGACACAGCCCGAACCGTGCGGGCCCAAGGAGATGTGCAATGCCCTCCCTCGATAGCCTGAACTGCCGCCGCGAACTGAAAGTCGGCGACGCCACCTACCACTACTTCAGCCTGCCCGAAGCCGCCCAGCGCCTCGGCAACATCGACCGCCTGCCCAAGTCGCTCAAGGTGCTGTTGGAAAACCTGCTGCGCAACGAAGACGGCAAGACCGTACAGCCGCAGGACCTGCAGGCCATGGTCGACTGGCTCGACCAGCGCGCCTCCGACCGCGAGATCCAGTACCGCCCCGCGCGCGTGCTGATGCAGGACTTCACCGGCGTGCCGGCGGTGGTCGACCTGGCCGCCATGCGCGACGCCATGGCCAAGGCCGGCGGCGACCCGCAGCGCATCAACCCGCTGTCGCCGGTGGATCTGGTCATCGACCACTCGGTGATGGTCGACCGCTACGCCTCCTCCAGCGCCTTCCACGACAACGTCGAACTGGAAATGCAGCGCAACGGCGAGCGCTACGCCTTCCTGCGCTGGGGCCAGCACGCCTTCGACAACTTCAGCGTGGTGCCGCCGGGCACCGGCATCTGTCACCAAGTCAATCTCGAATACCTGGCGCGCACCGTGTGGACGAAGGAAGAAGACGGCGTCACCCTCGCCTTCCCCGACACCCTGGTCGGCACCGACTCACACACCACCATGATCAACGGTCTCGGCGTGCTCGGCTGGGGCGTCGGCGGCATCGAGGCGGAAGCGGCCATGCTCGGCCAGCCGGTGTCGATGCTGATTCCGGAAGTCATCGGCTTCAAGCTCAGCGGCAAGCTCAAGGAAGGCATCACCGCCACCGACCTGGTGCTCACCGTCACCCAGATGCTGCGCAAGAAGGGCGTGGTGGGCAAATTCGTCGAGTTCTACGGCGACGGCCTGGCCGACCTGCCGCTGGCCGACCGCGCCACCATCGCCAACATGGCCCCGGAATACGGCGCCACCTGCGGTTTCTTCCCGGTGGACGAGATCACCCTCGGCTACCTGCGTCTGTCCGGCCGCCCGGATGCCACCGTGCAACTGGTCGAGGCCTACAGCAAGGCCCAGGGCCTGTGGCGCGAGCCAGGCGCCGAGCCGCTGTTCACCGACAGCCTGAGCCTGGACCTGGGCAGCGTCGAAGCCAGCCTGGCCGGACCCAAGCGCCCGCAGGATCGCGTCTCGCTGGGCCAGGTCAGCCAGGCCTTCGACGACTTCGTCGGCCTGCAGCTCAAGCCGAGCGCCAAGGAAGAGGGCCGCCTGCTCAGCGAAGGCGGCGGCGGTACCGCCGTCGGCGGCGACAAGCAGAGCGGCGAAATCGACTATGAGGACGAGGGCCATACCCATCGCCTGAAAGACGGCGCGGTGGTGATCGCAGCCATCACCTCCTGCACCAACACCTCCAACCCCAGCGTGATGATGGCCGCCGGCCTGCTGGCCAAGAAGGCGGTGGAAAAAGGCCTGCAGCGTCAGCCCTGGGTGAAGAGCTCGCTGGCCCCCGGCTCCAAGGTGGTCACCGAGTACTTCAATGCCGCCGGCCTGACGCCCTATCTGGAGAAGCTCGGTTTCGACCTGGTGGGCTACGGCTGCACCACCTGCATCGGCAACTCCGGCCCGCTGCGCGAGCCCATCGAGAAGGCCATCACCCAGGCCGACCTGACCGTCGCCTCGGTGCTCTCCGGCAACCGCAACTTCGAGGGCCGCGTGCACCCGCTGGTGAAAACCAACTGGCTGGCCTCGCCACCCCTGGTGGTGGCCTATGCCCTGGCCGGCAGCGTGCGCCTCGACCTGACCCGCGACGCCCTCGGCACCGGCAAGGACGGCCAGCCGGTCTACCTCAAGGACATCTGGCCGACCCAGGCCGAGATCACCCAGGCCATCGCCCAGGTCGACACCGCCATGTTCCGCAAGGAATACGCAGAGGTCTTCGCCGGCGACGAGAAATGGCAGGCCATCGACGTGCCCAAGGCCGACACTTACGCCTGGCAGGGCGACTCCACCTACATCCAGCATCCGCCGTTCTTCGAGGACATCGCTGGCGATCCGCCACGTATCACCGATATCCGCCAGGCGCGCATCCTCGCCCTGCTCGGCGATTCGGTGACCACCGACCACATCTCGCCGGCCGGCAACATCAAGGCCGACAGCCCGGCCGGGCGCTATCTGCGCGAGCATGGCGTGGACAAGGCCGACTTCAACTCCTATGGCTCGCGCCGCGGCAACCACGAAGTGATGATGCGCGGCACCTTCGCCAATATCCGCATCCGCAACGAAATGCTCGGCGGCGAGGAAGGCGGCAACACCCTGCACGTGCCCAGCGGCGAGAAGCTGGCGATCTATGACGCGGCCATGCGCTACCAGGCCGAGGGCACGCCGCTGCTGATCATCGCCGGCAAGGAATACGGCACCGGCTCCAGCCGCGACTGGGCGGCCAAGGGCACCAACCTGCTGGGGGTCAAGGCGGTGATCGCGGAAAGCTTCGAGCGCATCCACCGCTCCAACCTGGTGGGCATGGGCGTGCTGCCACTGCAGTTCAAGCCCGGCACCGACCGCAACAGCCTCAAACTGACCGGCAAGGAAGTACTGGCTATCGAAGGGCTGGAAGGCGTGGAACTGCGCCCGCAGATGCCACTGACGCTGATCATCACCCGTGAAGACGGCGCGCATGAGGAAGTCGAAGTGCTGTGCCGCATCGACACCCTCAACGAGGTCGAGTACTTCAAGGCTGGCGGCATTCTGCACTACGTGCTGCGCCAGATGATCGCCAGCTGATGCAGCAGCCCTGCCGCCCCAGGCGGCAGGGCTTTCCCGTCGGGTCACGGATGGCCAATGTCACGACAGAAATGTGACGTCAGTCATAAAGCGATTACACTCGCCAAAACGGATTCAGCCCTCAACTTTGCCGCTTCGCGGCCGATGACAGGGCATTACAACGACGGATACCTGCCATGCGTAACAACCAGCCGGTCACTCAGCGCGAACGCACCTTCCCCGCTCAGCAGCGCCTGATTTCCACCACCGACCTCAAGGGCCAGATCACCTACTGCAACGATGCCTTCGTCGAGATCAGCGGTTTCTCCCGCGAGGAACTGCTGCGCGCGCCGCACAACATCGTGCGTCACCCGGACGTGCCGCCAGCGGTGTTCGACCACATGTGGACGACCCTGAAGAAGGGCCGGCCGTGGATGGGCATCGTCAAGAACCGCAGCAAGAATGGCGACCATTACTGGGTCAACGCCTACGTCACCCCGATGACCGAGAACAACCAGGTCGTCGGTTACGAATCGGTACGGGTCAAACCCACTGCCGAACAGGTACGCCGCGCCGAAGCGCTGTATGCGCGGGTCAACGCCGGCAAATCGGCCGTCCCCGCCAGTAACCAGTGGCTGCCCATCGTACAGGCCTGGATGCCCTTCATTCTGGTCAGCCAGATCGGTTTTCTGATCGGCCACTGGATCGGCAGCAACTGGGGGTTCATCCTCGCCGCCCTGCTCTCCGTTCCTCTGGGCCTGGCCGGCATCGCCTGGCAGACCCGTGGCATCAAGCGCCTACTGCGCATCGCCGATCAGACCACCTCCGACCCGCTGATCGCGCAGATGTACACCGACAGCCGCGGCGCCGAAGCGCGCCTGGAAATGGCCATGCTCAGCCAGGATGCGCGCCTGAAAACCTGCCTGACCCGCCTGCAGGACACCGCCGAACAGCTCACCCAGCAGGCGCGTGAAGCCGACAAGCTGGCGCACAACAGCTCGGCCGGTCTCGAGCGCCAGCGCAGCGAGACCGAACAGGTCGCCACCGCCGTCAACGAGATGGCCGCCACCACTCTGGAAGTCGCCAGCAACGTCGCCCGTACCGCCATCGCCACTCAGGAAGCCAACCGTCTGACCAGCGAAGGGCGCAGCATTGCCGCGGAAACCCGCGAAGCCATCCAGCGCCTGTCGCAATCGGTGGGCGACACCGGCGAGACCGTCACCCGCCTGGCCCAGGACAGCAATGAGATCGGCGGCGTGGTCGACGTGATCAAGGGCATCGCCGACCAGACCAACCTGCTGGCCCTCAACGCCGCCATCGAAGCCGCGCGTGCCGGCGAAATGGGCCGCGGCTTCGCCGTGGTGGCCGACGAGGTTCGCTCCCTGGCCCAGCGCACCGCGGAATCCACCGAACAGATCCACACCCTGATCGCCAAACTGCAGCGCACCGCCGAAGAGGCCGTGATGACCATGGAAATCGGCCGCAAGCAGGCCGACGAAGGCGTGGAGCGAGTGCTCAAGGCCGACCAGGCCCTGGCCGGCATCAGCGACTCGGTGGCCAACATCGCCGACATGGCCAACCAGATCGCGGCCGCGGCCGAAGAGCAGAGCGCCGTGGCCGACGAGATCAACCAGAACATCACCACCATCGCCCAACTGGCCGACCAGACCGCAGGCGAAGCCAAAAGCACCGCCAAGCTCAGCGAGGCGCTCACCACCACCGCACAGGGCCAATACGCCCTGGTCGAGCGCTTCAACCGCTGAAGCAAAGGGCGCAGCGGTTCAGCCGCTGCGCCCTGCCCCATCTCCCCTCGCGCTCTTCACAAGCGAACCGCTTCGCGCCTCGCCACCGGCTCCCTTGACCGCCCCTCCTCACCCGCTACTGTGTCACGGGTGAATGATCTGGCGCTCCTCGCCGCCTGATCCTCGACTCATCCACTGATGCAGGACGAACCTGAGCATGACCGCATATGCCGTTGCCATCGTTCGAGAGACGCAATTCGGCCCGGAGATAAGGGAATATCTGCAACGTATCGATGCGACGCTTGCCCCTTTTTCCGGCGTGTACCGCATCCACGGCGGCCCCTACGTCCCGCTGGAGGGTGCCTGGTCCGCGGACCTGATCATGATCGAGTTTCCTTCCATGCAGTTGGCCAGGGATTGGTACGAGTCGGCCGCCTACCGCGCCATTCGACCGCTACGCACCGAGCACAGCGTCGGCGAGGTCTTTCTGGTCGAAGGTGTTGCACAGGACCATAAAGGCGTCGACATCCTTGGCTCGCCATGAAAACGAGCGCCAGGCCAAGCACTGCCAGTGCGCCAAGGCATGCAAACAGATTTCATCTGTAGTCATCCGCTGCTCGCCCTCCCCTCTGACATATCGCCTTACCACCCGGGCGGTTGACGCGGTCCCTCTGCGACCCTAGCGTCCAGCCTGTCTGTGCGAACCAGGCAATGTCACCTAATCACGGAGATCCGCCGGCAGGCGGTCAGGGAGAGAAGCGAATGCGCATCATGGTCATAGGCGCCAGCAAGGGGCTGGGACGCGCGCTGGTCGATGGTCTGTCCGAGGGCAATGAACTGATCGGCGTGTCGCGTAGCCGCCCCAGCGATCTCGATCAGCACGTTCACTGGATCGAGGCGGATATGAGCGAGCCGCTACGAGCCGTTGAGGTCATCGAACGTCAGGCCCCGCAACACCTGGATGCGGTTCTCTACAATCTGGGCATCTGGGAAACGCGCGCCTTCGAGGACGGCTACAGCTTTCTCGAAGACAGCGACGCGCAGATTCTCCAGATGATCAACGTCAACGTCGCAGCCACCCTGCTGCTGCTCAAGCGCCTGCTGCCGCGCATGCTGGGCGCCGCCAAGCCGCAGGTGCTTCTCACCGGCTCGACCTCGGGCTTACCGCAGAGCGGGCGCCCGGAGGTGACGTTTGGCGCCAGCAAGTTTGCCCTCAAGGGCATCGCCGACAGCCTGCGGGAAGGCTTTCGCGATCAGCGCCTGGCCGTCACCTGCCTGCAACTGGGCTACCTCAATACCCAGGATGGCCTGCAAACACCGGTTGAGCAGGCGGCGCGAAATGGCGAAGGTCAGCTGATCCCGTTGCACGATGTCGTCGCCCTGGTACGAACGCTGCTGAGCCTGTCCGATGCCAGTTACGTGCGTGAGCTGGTGCTACCGGCCATCGCCGACGAGCGCTTTTGAACACCTGAGCACGCGAGGAAATACGATGCCCGATCTTTCCGTCACTCTGACGACGCCACGTCTTGTACTGCGCCCTCTACAAGCAGCGGATGCGGCGGCGCTGTTCGCGATTTTTTCCGATCCGCAGGTCATGCAGTACTGGAACACGCCACCCTGGAACTCAGAAGTCGTAGCGCAGGATTTCATCCGCGCCGAGCAACAGGCCATGCACGATGGCCAACGCCTGACCCTGGCCATCGTCGACAGGGAAAGCGCCGAGCTGATCGGCAAATGCCTGCTGTTCAACTATGAGCCGGAGTCGCGTCGTGCGGAGATCGGTTTTGGCATTGCGTCGTCTGCCTGGGGCAAGGGTTACGTTCAGGAAGCGGCTGGCGAGCTACTGCGCCATGGTTTCGAAGCTCTGGGGCTGAATCGTGTCGAGGCTGAAATCGACCCAACCAACAGCGCCTCCGGTCGTGCTCTGGAGCGCCTGGGCTTCAGCCAGGAAGGATTGCTACGTCAGCGTTGGATCATCGACGGACAGGTGTCGGACTCGGCACTCTTCGGGCTGCTGAGCGAAGAGTGGCGCAGCAGACATGATCACTGATGAGTCGTGAACGAAAGGTGTAACCATGCAGAGAATCGACCATATCCGCCTGATGGCGCGCTACAACAGCTGGATGAACGAACGGCTCTACACAGCCGCGTCCAGCTTGTCCGACGAGGCGTTGAGCGCCGAGCGTGGCGCGTTCTTCGGTTCGATCCTCGGCACGCTCAACCATCTGCTGGTGGCTGACCGTATCTGGCTGGGGCGCTACACCGCGCATCCGGCAAACTTTCAGGCATTGCAAGCGCTCGCAGGGCTGGAAGTGCCGACGCGCCTGGATCAGCCGATGGCGGCAGATATCCGCGAACTGGCTGCGCTACGCAAACTGCTGGACAGTTGCATCGAGGCCCTGGCCGCCGAGATGGGCGAAGAGCAGCTGGATCAGCCACTGATCTACCGCAACATGAAGGGTGTGGCCGCGCAAAAGCACTTCTTCGCCCTGCTGATGCACCTGTTCAACCACCAGACGCATCACCGCGGTCAGGCTACGACGCTACTAACCCAGGCGGGTGTGGATGTGGGTGTGACCGATCTGCTGGCGCTGATCCCTGACGAGCTTTGATCAGCGACCAGGCGCCGATGGCGCCTCGCCCTTCTCCAGGTTCAAAGGCCCGCCAGTTTCAGCCAGTGCGCGTAGAAACCCTCGGCCACCTGATTCAGTAACCTGACCTTCTCGCCCAACCTCTCGCGCATTTCGGCGAGGCTCTGCTGGCTGGGTTGGCTGGCATCGAGCAGATGCGCCCAGTCGTCTAGCCAGAGCGCGATCAGCTCTTCGGTCATCTCCGGATGGCCCTGCAGCGCCAGCACCTTGTCGCCCCAGGCGAAGGCCTGGTTGTCGCACCAGCGGCTGCTCAGCAGGGGCTGGGCGCCTTCGGGCAGCGCGAAGGTGTCGCCGTGCCACTGGAAGATGCTGAACGCTTCCGGCAAATGCGCCAGCCATGGACTGGCGGCCGCGCCACTGCAACGCTGCATGGGCTGCCAGCCGGCCTCGGTATAAGGCATGCGGCGCACATCGGCCCCCAGAGCCCTGGCGAGCAACTGACCACCCAGGCAATGGCCGATGATGGGAAGGTCGCGGGCGATGAAACGCTGCAGCGCCGCCACTTCCTCGGCGATCCAGGGCAAGGGGTCGTTCACGCTCATTGGCCCGCCCATCAGCGCGACCGCCCGGGGACGCTCCAGGTCGTAGCCACTCAGCTCGCCGAGATCGGCCCGCAGCACATCGAAGCGGCAGCCATGTGCCTGCAGCACCTGCGCCAGGTGCGCGGGCGGACAGTAATCGATATGGGTCAGAATCAGGACATCGCTCATGCCGCGCAGTCTGCGCGAGGCAGTCGGGCAAGTCGAGATGCGCCGACGCTTGGCGCCATCGGCCGGCCAGCAGGCCGGTCGATGGGCGATGCAGAAAGGCTCTACCGAGCGACCGACGCCTTTACCTCCTGGGTGACCCCCCAGCCATCCAGAATGCCGCCCAGCGGGACGACGATGGACTCGAGGTCATGTTCGAAGGCGCCGATACCGGCATGGGTGGCGTACATCACTTTGCTGATTTGCAGGTGCCAGGCCCCGTCCTCGCGGGCGGATACCTGAGCGTTGAGCGACTCGCCGCGAAAATTTCTGGCCGCCATTCGGGCCCGCTCCTCATCGGGGAAGATGGCGTAGAACTCGATCGGGTGGAACTGGGCGAAGTCGAAGCCCCCTTCTTTCATCCGGCGCAGCACCGAGGTGCTGGAATCTTCGTGGAAGGCTGTGCTCATAAACGACCTCCTCTCAGGCGATGGATGGATTGACCGCTTTCCCATTGCGGCCGCCAGAAACTGGCGGCGTCGCGGCCCCCGAAGGCGCCGCCCCGAGAATCAAGCAGATGCTTGATGTGTCTACTTCAAGCGCATCGACGACTATCCGGCAGAACGCCGAACTGAAAACCGTCCCTTGCAGGTTAGCCGCTGGCGGGAGAATTCGCCCGGCCTGGAAAGCCTTTGTGACAAAGGCGACGACCAGCGGCCATTGCCAGCAAGGCCGCTACGGCCGGCTCAGCCAGTTCATCAGCAGCCTGTTGATCCAGCCGGGCGTGACCTGTCCCAAGGCATACAGCAGGCCGAACTGCAGACCTACCGGGCGATGTAGCGCAGCGCCCTGCGCCTGCTGCCAGGCGGCTGCGGCGATCTGTTCGGCCTGCAGATGCACGCCGAGGCGGCGCATCACCGGCGGTGGCTCGGCCTGGCTGGCGACCATCGGCGTGTTGACGAACGGCGGCATCAGGTCGCCGACACGAATGCCTTGACGGCGCCACTCCAGCTCCAACGCCTCGGTCAGGCCGCGCACGGCAAATTTGCTGGCCGAGTAGCTGGCCAGCTGCGGCACACCGTAGACGGCCGACGCCGACCCCATGTTGATCACCTGCGCGCCAGCGGTTACCCGCAGATAGGGAAAGGCGGCGTGGCAGAGATTGAGCACGCCCAGCACGTTGATCTGCACCAGCCGCGCGTGCTGCTCCAGCTCGATCGACTCGAAGTCACCGGTACGCAGGATGCCGGCTCCGTTGAACAGCAGGCGCAGCTGGCCGTCGTGCAGGCCGCAGAACTCGGCCAGGGCCGCCTGCACCGCCTGCGCGTCGGTCACGTCCAGCCGCGCATGCCAGACGCCGCCGAGCTCGTCGGCCAGCGCGCGCAGGGCCGAAGCATCGATGTCGAGCAGGCCGACGCGCCAACCGCGGGCATGAAACAGGCGCGCGGTGGCCGCGCCGATCCCCGAGGCCGCGCCGCTGATGAGGATGTTGTCCATCACAACCCCCGTTCACGGAGAAAGGCCGCTACCCGCGCGATGGCATAGTCTGCCGCGCGCAGCATGCCGACATGGGCCTGGAACACGTGCCACAGCCCGGGATAGCGCTCCAGGCGCACGCTGGCGCCGGCGGCCTGGGCGCGCTCGGCCAGACGCAGGCTGTCGTTCAGCAGCAGCTCGTCCTCACCGACCTGGATCAGCGTTGGCGGTAGCTGGCTGAGGTCGGCGAATACGGGAGAGAGACCCGGGTCATCACGCGGCAGGTCGGCCGGGCAATACAGCTCGGCGGCCTGCTCGATCCAGCAGGGGTGGATCAGCGGATCGCCAGCCGGCGGCTGGTGCATCTGCTCGCCGGTAAAATCGGTGGCCGGGGAAAAGCACACCAGTGCCGCTGGTGTCGGCAGGCCCAGTTCACGAATGCGCAGGCTGCCGACCAGGCTCAGATTGCCGCCGGCCGAGTCGCCGCCAATGGCGATCTGCTCGGCCCGGTAGCCCGCGTCCAGCAGCGCCCGATAGGCCGCCACCACGTCATCGCGTGCGGCCGGATAGGGGTGCTCCGGCGCCAGTCGATAATCCAGCGCACAGACATCGATGCCGGCACGCTTGGCCAGGCTGGCACAGATGCCACGATGGGTCTCCGGCCCGCCGATCATGAAGGCCCCGCCATGCAGGTAGAGCAGCACGTTGCCGCTGCCAGCCGGCGGCCGATGCCACTCGCACGGTCGGCCC